>NZ_JBYCKL010000010.1:0-178289 GCF_057473365.1 Halomonas sp. TH-94 | reverse complement strand
GCTTCGTTTTATGCTTATCGTCATTCAAGGTACGCGAATGCGTGCCAGACGTCCTGCTCAACGCCTGTGTCGGGTTGTCGCAGTACATTTGGTGGTTGTCAGCTTCCAACTATCACCAGCCGCACCATGAATGCGGTATAGCCGACGAACATAGCCATCAGCACGGCACCCTCGACTCGGTTGATACGCCCGGGGCGCCCCCGCCAACCGATGGCGAACACGGTCATCAGCAACGTCATGACAGCCATCAGGCTCCAGTCGCGAAGGAGCACTTCAGCCCCCACCTCGATGGGATGAATCACCGCGGCAAGGCCTACCACGCCCAGCGTGTTGAAGAGATTCGAGCCCACCACGTTGCCGACCACCAGGTCATGCTCACCTTTGCGCAGCGCACTGATCGATGAGGCCAGCTCCGGTAATGACGTGCCAACGGCCACGATGGTCAGCCCGATGATCAGATCGCTGACGCCAAAACCGATGGCGATCTCCACCGCTCCCCAGACCAGCACTCGCGAGCTCAGCAGCAACAGCGCCAGACCCACCAGTGTCCAGACCAACCCGGTGCGCAGCGACATCGGGTGCGCCAGCAGGCTCTCCTCGGTGTCCGACGCCAGCGCATCGGCGCTCGAACGGCGCGCCTGCCAGATGCTGTAGCCGATCATGGCCGCCAGCAGCAGCAACAGCAGGCTGCCTTCGATGCGGCCAATCACCCCGCCCCACATCAGCAGCGCCGAGAACAGCGTGACCGCAACCAGTAGCGGCAGCTCGCGTTTGATCACACTGGAATGCACCGCCAGCGGAGAAATCAGTGCCACGAGCCCCAGAATCAGGCCGATATTGGCGATATTGGAACCGTAAGCGTTGCCCAGCGCCAGGCCGGGGTTGCCCTGGCTGGCGGCCAGGACAGACACCATGAGTTCAGGGGCTGAAGTGCCGAAGCCGATCACCAGCATACCTACCAGCAGCGGCGACACCCCCAAGCGATGGGATGTCGAAGCCGCACCGTCAACGAAGCGCTCGGCGCTCCACACCAGCAGCACCAGACCTGCCGCCACGGCCAACAAGGGAAGCAACAAATTCGTCTCCTCGGGAACATTCAATGCCGAATGTTTGTATATGGTACGCGTGACGTCAACGTGTCACACTTCGGTATGCCCTTTCTCAGCCGGTGAAGACCGGTGGGCGCTCCTCGCCTCTCAGCCGTCGAGTCGTGTCATCCGTGCTCAACCATCCGCTTCGCTTCCTGCCGGCCCCCGGCGAACCTCAGGTCGACCAGCGGCCACCGGAAATTCGGTCGCGCCGGCGCCTGCGTGCCTGTCATGAATGCGACTGGCTGGTGGCGCTGCCGCCGCTGAAGCCGGGCCAGAAGGCGGACTGTCCGCGCTGCGGCCATATCCTGGTGACGCGTCATCATCGCCCTGCCCAGCGCAGTATGGCTCTTGCTCTGGCGGCCATGGTGGCGCTGCTGCTGGCGATCTCGTTCCCCTTCGTCAGCTTCAGCGTCGGCGGCTTCGGCAATCGTATCGAACTGACCCAGACAGCCACCACGCTTATCGGCTTTGACCAACCGCTGGTGGCCATTGCCGTGATTCTCACCATTGCGGTTCTCCCGGGGGTGTACCTGCTCGGGGTGATCTGGCTGCAATTGGGCCTGCTGCAGGGGCGACCGCTACCTGCCAGTCGTACCATTGCACGCTCTCTCGCCCACCTGAACCCCTGGATGATGGCCGACGTCTTCATCATTGGTGCGCTCGTCAGCCTGATCAAGGTGGCGGGTCTGGCCCAGATCGAACTGGGGATCTCGTTCTGGGCCTTCTGTGCCTTCGCCTTGCTGCTGCTGTTCACTACCCAATCCATCGACTCGGACTGGATGTGGTTCTCGCTGGCCGGCGAGCCGCAGGCGCCGGAAGGGGCACGGACCGGCTCCACCGCTGCCCGTCAGGGGCTGGCCGGCTGCCCTACCTGCGGGCTGGTCAATCGACTGCAACCCGACGGGCACGGCCACTGCCGACGCTGCGGCGAGAAGCTACACTCACGCCTGCCTTACAGCTTGCAGCGCACCTGGGCATTGCTTGCGGCGGCCGCCGTGATGTACATACCGGCCAACGTCTATCCCATCATGACCACGACCAGCCTGGGCCATACCGCCCCCTCCACCATCGTCGGCGGCGTGGTGGAGTTGATCCAGATGGGCTCCTGGCCGGTCGCCATCGTCATCTTCGTGGCCAGCGTGATCGTGCCGGTGGGAAAGCTGGTGGCACTCGCCTGGCTCTGCCTGGTGGTCAAACGCAGCGATGAACTCAACGCTGGGAGCCGCACGCGGCTCTATCGCCTCACGGAATTCATCGGACGCTGGTCGATGGTCGACGTCTTCGTGGTCGCCATCCTGGTGGCGCTGATTCGTGCCGGTTCGCTGATGTCGATCACCCCGGGGCCCGCCGCTCTGGCATTCGGCTCGGTGGTGGTCTTGACCATGTTGGCGGCGATGACCTTCGACCCCCGGCTTATCTGGGACACGCCGCTGCCGCGTGACGCCCACAAAACGCAAGGAACCCCTGGATGAGTGACACCCCTCGCGAGAACGAGGTCTCCGACGACATGCATCGGGCCAGAGCCACGCCGCAGCGGCGTCTCTCGCCCATCTGGATCGTGCCCATCGTGGCCATGCTCATCGGCCTGTGGCTGGTATATGACAACTACCGCAGCCGCGGCCCGCTGATCACCTTGACCATGAGCAACGCCGAAGGCATCGAAGCCGGCAGCACCCTGATCAAGACGCGCAATGTCGAGGTGGGACGCGTTGCCCAGGTGCAGCTCTCCGAGGATATGTCGCATACCGTGATCACGGCGCGCATGGCTCCCGACACCGAAGCCATGCTCAACGAGGGCAGCCGCTTCTGGGTGGTCAAGCCGCGTATCGGTCGCGAGGGTATCAGCGGGCTGGGTACCGTCCTTTCCGGGGCCTACATCCAGCTTCAACCGGGAAGCGGCGACCCCGGCGTACGCGAGTTCCAGGTCAGCGACCTGCCACCCGTGGCTTCTGCCGACACCCCCGGACTGCGAATCAACCTGATCAGCCAGCTGGGCAACTCCATGCGGCCCGGCGACCCCGTGACTTACCAAGGCTACACCGTGGGTCGTGTCGAAGAGGTCATTTTCGATGCCGACGCCAGGCGTATGAACCAGCGTATCTTCATCGAGAGCCCCTACGACCGTCTGGTCACCGACAGTACGCGCTTCTGGTCGGCCAGCGGTATCGATCTGCGCCTCGATGCCGACGGCATTCGCGTCAACGTGGAGTCCCTGGAAGCCCTGCTGGGTGGCGGCGTGACCTTCGGCGTGCCCGAAGACCTGCCCCGAGGCAGGCAGGTTCAGAGCGATGCCACCTTCAACCTCTACCCCGACGAGGAGTCTGCCAGACAGGGGACCTTCAACCGCTACCTGGAGTACGTGCTGCTGGTGGAAGACAGCGTGCGTGGCCTGTCTCGCGGCGCTCCGGTGGAGTTTCGGGGCGTACGTATCGGCACCGTAGCCGCCGTGCCCTGGCAGTTCACCGCCGCCCAGACCCAAGCCCGCGCCGGCTTTGCCATTCCGGTTCTGATCCGTATCGAACCGCAGCGTCTCGGCATCGAGAACCAGCAGCTCGACCTCGAAGAGTGGGACGAACGTTTTCAGCGTCTGTTCGGTCAGGGCCTGCGTGCGGCATTGAAATCGGGCAATCTGCTCACCGGCGCGATGTTCGTCGACATCAACTTCTACCGTGACGAAGCGGAAAACTACCTGGCGGAGACCTTCAGCGAACGCACCGTCTTCCCCACCACCTCGGCCGGCTTTGCCCAGATCGAGGCCCAGGTCACGGCTCTGCTGGAGAAGCTCAACGACCTGGAGATCGAACCGCTGCTCGCCGGGCTCGACCGAAACCTGACCCGCTCGGAGGAGATGCTCGAGGAAGTGCGCGAGCTGAGCGCTTCTCTCAGAAGCGTGCTCGACGACCCGGGCACCCGCAACCTGCCGGCCAACCTCAACGCCTCGCTGGAAGCGTTGCGTGAGACACTGGCGGGGCTGTCGCCGGACTCCAGCGCCTATCGCGAACTCACGGCCACTGCCGAGCGACTCGAGCGTCTCATGCGCGACCTGCAACCGGTCACTCGCACGCTCAATGAAAATCCTCGCGCGCTGCTGTTCGACAGCCTGGACGCCGAGGACCCGGTTCCACGAGCACGCCGTGGCAACTGAACGCCCGCGGGTAACGACACGCTATGCTGATGACATCAAGACGAATAGGGAGAGCTGCATGAAGTGGATGTCCTGGCTTGCACTGCTGTCGAGCATGCTGATGCTCGTCGGCTGCGCCTCACCCAGCGCCCCGGCCAATCGTTACATGCTGCCCGACAGCGCCACGGCGCCGGAGGGCGGTAGCGGCAGCGCGGGCCACCTGCTGATCGTGCAGTCCCCCCGGCTGGCGCACTATCTGGATGTCGACGGCATCGTGCTGCAGCTGGACGACATCTCACTCAACGCCGCTCGCCAGCACCTCTGGGCCGAACCGCTGGGGCGCCAGTTGGAGCGCGGCCTTCGCGCGCGCTTGGCCGAACACCTTCCGGATACCCGTGTCATGCGCGAGGAGGCCAGTCTCGGGCGCAGTGAAGCCTTGCGTCTGCGCCTCGAAGTGGAACGCTTCCAGGGCCGCTACGACGGTCTGGCCGTTACCAGCGGGCAGTGGCAGTTGTTGGCAGCGGACGGCCGCCTGCTGGCCATGGAGCGCTTCCACGTCGAGACGGAGCTCGCCGACGACGGCTACCCCGCCCTGGTCCGCGCCTTGGGCAACGGCTGGGATCAGGTCGCCAGCGAAATTGCCGCCGGCATCAGACTGCACCGCTGAGACGGGCTCACCGCGTCTTCATCGACTAATCTCAAGAGAGCCGGGCACTTGCTCAGGATCGAATCTGCCCAAGAACACACAAGGAAGCCTCATGTCGGCCAGCCCACAAGCCTCTTCATCCGCCCAGCCCCCCACGGAACAGGATAACGCTGAGGCATTGCGCCATCTCGTTCAGGAACTCGAGCACGAGTTGCTCGCCGCACTGGATGCGCCTGATGCCCAATCCGCCGTCGACCGCCTGCAGGCGATCGGCCACTCTCTCGGCGCACTCGATGAGGCGCTCAAGCTCGTCGACACCGAGGCGGCCAGAACGCTGGTGGAGCGGCTGCGCCTAGGCCTGGATCGACTGGCCTGCGATCTCCATCAGCGGGGCGGCTGGGAACATCTCGATGCAGCGCAACGCAACGCCCTGCTCTCCCGCCACGCGGCCGGCCTCACCCGCATCGACGGGGTCGGCAAAGCGAGCGCCGAGCGGCTCTTCCTGCACGGCATCAGCGACCCCGAACGCTTTCAGCGCCTGGCGCCCGAGGCGCTGGACGACGTCGAAGGCCTGAACGGCGCCGTACTCGCCCGACTCAAGAAAGCGCTGACCGAAGCGCGAGAAACATAAGGAATGCTGCACCCCGGGGAATAAGCTGGCATAATACGGGCACGCGGCGACTCGTAGTCCCTCCTGCCGCGCCCCTGAACCGAATTTCTCACGTCTTGGCCCGGGACTGGTCATGTGCTCAGCACGTGGCGCGGCACAGGCGTATCTGCGGAGACCGCATGACCCTCTTTTCCGAACTCGGCTTGCGTGCCGAACTGCTGCGTGCCGTCGAGGCGCAGGGCTATACCACCCCGACTCCGATTCAACTGCAGGCCATACCTGCCGTGCTCAAAGGCGGCGACCTGCTGGCCAGTGCCCAGACCGGTACCGGCAAGACCGCTGGCTTCACCCTGCCGATGCTGCAGCGCCTGGCCGACGGCCCGCGCCCCGGCAATCGTCAGGTGCGTGCGCTGGTCCTGACCCCGACCCGGGAACTGGCCGCCCAGGTAGGTGAAAGCGTGGCCGACTACGGTCGCCACCTGACGCTCAAGAGCTATGTCATCTTCGGCGGCGTCGGCCAGCAGCCTCAGGTGGATGCCATTCGCCCCGGCCTCGATGTGCTCGTCGCCACCCCCGGGCGCCTGCTCGATCTGCAGCAGCAGAAGCACGTGGACCTCTCCAAGGTGGAGATACTGGTTCTCGATGAAGCCGACCGCATGCTCGACATGGGCTTCATCCACGACATCAAGAAGGTGCTGCGGGCACTGCCCGAGAAACGCCAGAACCTGCTGTTTTCGGCTACGTTCTCGGACGAGATCCAGGCGCTGGCAGCCAAGCTGCTCGACAACCCCGAGAAGATCGAGGTGGCTCGGCGCAACACCACTGCCGAAACCGTCGATCAGGCCATCTATCGCGTCGACCGCGAGAAGAAGCGTGAGCTGCTGGCCCACCTGATCAGCCAGCACGGCTGGCACCAGGTGCTGGTCTTCACCCGTACCAAACACGGTGCCAACCGCCTGGCCGAACAGCTCTCGAAGCAGGACATCCCTGCCATGGCCATTCATGGCAACAAGAGCCAATCGGCACGTACGCGGGCGCTCTCCTCCTTCAAGAATGGTGAGCTGCAGGTTCTGGTTGCCACCGACATCGCCGCTCGCGGCCTGGATATCAGCGAATTGCCCCACGTGGTCAACTTCGAGCTGCCCAATGTCGCCGAAGACTATGTGCACCGCATTGGCCGCACCGGTCGTGCGGGCAGCGACGGGCAGGCCGTTTCACTGGTCTGTGTCGACGAGCACGGTCTGCTGAAAGGCATAGAGCGACTGATCAAACGCGATCTTGAGAAGCGCATCGAGCCCGGCTTCGAGCCCGACCCCAACGCCAAGCCGGAGCCGATCGAGAACGGTCGCGGCAAGCGCAGCGGACGCTCTGGCCAGGCTCGCCAAGGAGGCGACCGTAGCCAGGCGGGCCAGCGCAGCAATGGCAACGCTGCCAACGGCGATGCCCAGGCGCCGCGGCGCCGCAGTCGCGGCCAGCGCACACGACGCGCCTGACACCGGGCCCGCCCCCGGGCTTGGTAGTCGAGAGTGGTTTGTGGGATTGTATACAGCCTGTCGTACTGCCATGCTTTTGGCAGTACGATGTAAGCTGCTGAATATACAATTCGCCTGGTGTTGCAAGGAGACTCGAACATGCTCAAGTGGCTGACCGGAAAGCAACCCATTCCGGTCTGGGTCATCAAGCAGATCGATGACAACCTGCTGCACCTTTGCGGCCAAGGCAGCGTCGAGCCCCGAGCCAAGCGAAGCATCGTCCTGCAAGACCTCCATGACGGCCACTACGAAGGGGCCGTCAACATGGTCAATGGCGGACTGGTCCTCAACGCCAGACTGTTTGCCGCCCTGATTCCGCTCGAGGCGCTGCAGTTGGATGACCAGGGCTATGCGCACTGGAACGGACGCAGCTGGTATGTCGCTCAGGTACCCCAGCGCTGCTGGACCTACGATGGGCCTTTGAGCCCTCAGCGCCAGGTCGTGAACCAGCAAGAACAGCTGGTCAGCGTCGAGGATGTCTCCGACATTCGTCGTCAACTGCAAGGGACTGGCGATCCTACCCGGGTCAATTTCGACCCACACGGCGTCAATGAACACCCCTTGATCGCGCGACGCGGTGAAGAGCTATCCAGCGGCGATCAACCTCGCCGCAGGAGTAGCGACAAGTGGCGGGACCATGACGACTGAAGCCAGCCCCGATTCGCGACGTATCGCTCTGTTCCTTTTTCTGATGGTGTTGGTCGGCCTCAACCTGAGACCGGCCCTCTCTTCACTCGCGCCGCTGCTGGTTCGCCTCAAGGCCGAAACCGGCCTGAGTCCGCTGGCTATCGGTGCTCTGACGACGCTACCGGTGCTCTGTCTGGGTATCTTCGCCCCCCTTGCGCCTTGGCTTGCCAAACGCGTTGGCGCCGAAACCACCCTGTCTCTGGCACTCGGTGTACTGATCGTCGGTCTGCTGCTTCGCGGTGCTCCCGCCCTGCCGCTGCTGTTCGTCGGCACCCTGATGGCCGGCGCTGCCATCGGTATTGCCGGCACCCTGCTGCCGGCCTTGGTGAAACGCGAACTACCCGGCGGCGCGGACCTCATGACCGGGGTCTATACCATGGCCCTATGTCTTGGCGGTGCCCTTGGGGCCGGCTTGAGCATACCGCTGGCAGACCTGCTGGGTGGCTGGCGTCTGAGCTTGATGAGCTGGGGGCTGCTTGCCCTCATGGCGCTGGTTGCCTGGCTCGTCTTGATGCCACGAACGCCACGCCCCATAGCCACTGCAGCTTCCGGCGGCAGCATGCGCGAGCTGCTCGGTCAGCCGCTGGCATGGCAGGTGATGGTGTTGATGGGAACTCAGTCGTCGCTGGCCTACATCGTATTCGGCTGGCTGCCGACCCTGCTCCAGACCCGCGGCTACAGCGAGGCGGAAGCCGGCTGGATGATGGGCGCTTCGGTGATGGTGCAGCTGATTTCGGCCCTGGGGGCGCCCTGGTTGGCACGCTTCAGCCGCGATCAGCGCCCGGCATTGCTGCTGGTGCTGGGATGTATCGGCGCGGGGCTGTGGCTTTTGCTCCAGGCCGACGAGAGCTGGCGCTGGCCAGGCGTCGTGCTGCTGGGGCTGGGCCAGGGCGGCAGCTTCAGCCTGGCGCTGACGCTGATCGTGCTGCGTACGGCCAACTCCCGCCTGGCCGGCAAGCTCTCCGGCCTGGCCCAAGGAGGTGGCTATACGCTGGCCGCCATGGGCCCGCTGGCGGTCGGCGTGCTGCTGCAGTTCGAGGTCAGCATGATCACCATGACCAGCGTGCTGCTTGCAATCGTCGCGGTGGCGGCCGGCTTCGCCCTGCTGGCCGGGCGTAACCTGCGCCTGGATGTCGATGCCAGCGGACGTCTGATCACACGCTGAATGCTAGCGCCGCTGGGACCAGGCCACTCCGCCCAGGATCAGGGCCATCGCCAGCAACTGATTCCACTCGAGTCGCTCGTTCAGAAAGAGCGTACCCATCAACACCGCCCAGAGCGGAATCAGGTAGTTGATCATCGACAGGAAGGTAGGTCCGGCTGCCGCTACCAGACTGAAATAGATGACGCTGCCCAGGGCGGTACAGACCAGACCGAGCACCGCGACGGCCCAAAGGGCCGCTGGGGACAGAGCGGGTATGGCTGTCGCCTCGACGGGCCAGGTGACCATGGCCAGCGGCAGTGTCAGAAGCCATGCCATGCTCAGGACCAGCGCAGAGGTGGACCAAGGATCGCTTGCCGGCTTGTGTCGCGAGACGATGGCATTGACGGCGTAGCAGACCGCCCCGCCCAATACAGCCAGCTGTGCCAGCAGCAGCTCCCCACGCCCTCCCAGATCGCGCAGCGCTGTCGGTCCAATCAGCGTCAGAATGCCGGCGAAGCCGATCAAGAAGCCGACCAGTCGCTGAGGCACCATGCGCTCGCCGGGCACATGAAAGTGCGCCAGAACCAGCGTAAGCAGTGGCATTACCGCCATCAGAATACCCGCCAGCCCGCTGTCGATACGCTGCTGCCCCCAGCTGATGAGCAGGAACGGCAGCATGTTGCCGACCACGGCAATGACCAGCATGTAGCCCCAAACCCTTCGCCCATGGGGAAAGGCGCGGCGCAGCATCAGAACCAGCAGCAACAGGCCGCAGGCGGCAATCATGTTGCGCCCGGCCACCAGCATGGCCGGCGTCAGCTCCGCCACGGCAACCCGGGTCAAACCAAACGAGCTGCCCCATACGACGGCCAGAGCCACCAACAATAGCCAATGCGATAACGGCCGAGACATCGTCTTACCTCGAACTTTCGTTGATTCCCGTCAAGACCACAGCCGCTACCTGCCTGCTAGCCTGTCGTCAGCGGGCCATTCTCTCACGCAGGGAAACCATGGACGAGACAGCTGAGGTGGTGTTCAGCGCGCGCGGGCTGAAGCGCTTCTACCAGATGGGCGAGATTACCATCACCGCGCTGAGCGGCGTCGATATCGACCTCCATGCCGGGGAGTTGGTGGTCATGCTCGGCGCGTCGGGATCGGGCAAGTCGACCCTGCTCAACATTCTTGGCGGCCTCGACTGCCCCAGCGAGGGTTCGCTCTTCTACTACCCGCGTCACCATCACTCAACATCAACTCCACCACTGGACTTGGCGAGCGCCAGCCAACGGCAGCTGACGCGTTTTCGCCGTCACCACGTCGGCTTCGTGTTTCAGTTCTACAACCTGATCTCGAGCCTCACCGCTCGGGAGAATGTCGCTATCGTCACCGATATCAGCCGAGACCCGCTGACGCCGGAAGAGGCGCTTGGCCTGGTCGGCCTGGAGCACCGCCTAGACCACTTCCCTTCGCAGCTCTCGGGTGGGGAGCAGCAGCGCGTCGCCATCGCCAGGGCAGTGGCCAAGCAGCCAGATGTGCTGCTTTGCGATGAACCTACCGGGGCGCTGGACTTCCAGACCGGCATTCGCGTATTGGAAGTTCTCGAGCAGATCAATCGAGAGACCGGCACCACGGTAGCTATCATCACTCATAACGAAGTCATCGGTGAGATGGCCGACCGCATCGTTCGTTTGCGCGACGGGCGTGTCGATCACTGGCACGTCAATCCCCAGCGACGCCAGCCGCAAGCGCTGCGCTGGTAACGGCGACGCGCCCATGCAGACACTCGACCGCAAACTGTTCCGTGATCTGTGGCGCCTCAGGGGTCAGGCCCTGGCCATAGCCCTGGTCATCGCCAGTGGTGTCATGACTCTGATCCTTGCCGTGACGACATTTGAGTCGCTGAGCGGCGCCCGCGACCGCTTCTATGCCAGCCATCACTTCGCCGAGGTCTTTGCCGAGGTCAAGCGCGCCCCCTTGGGGCTGGTAAGCCAGTTGCAGCAGCTCGAGGGCGTCAACCTCGTCGAACCCCGCATTCGCGCCTCGGTGAGGCTGTCCCTTCCCACCGTCACCGACCCCATACGTGGGCAGCTGCTGTCTCTACCCGACGGCCGCCAGCCGCTGCTCAACCAGCTTCATCTGCTGGCAGGCAGCTTGCCGGAAGCCGGACGTGACGACCAGGTGGTGGTATCGGACGCCTTTGCCGAAGCTCATGGTCTGGCACCTGGCGATCAGCTGGAGGCCATCGTCAACGGTCGCCACACCCCGCTGACGCTGGCCGGCATTGCGCTAAATCCAGAATTTCTCTACCAGGTCGCCCCTACCGATCTGATGCCGGACTACCGCCGCTATGCCGTGCTGTGGATGAATCAGCGCGCCCTGTCACGAGCCTACGGTATGGAAGGGGCGTTCAACAGCTTGACCCTGACGCTTCAGGCAGGTGCCAGCGAAGCAGAGGTCATCGATGCTATTGATCTGACGTTGGAACGCTACGGCGCCATTGGCGCTCAGACCCGCCACGATCAGCAGTCCCACCGCTTCATCGAGGAAGAGTTGAATCAGCAGCGCATCACCGCCACCGTTCTACCTGCCATCTTCCTTACGGTATCGGCCTTTCTCCTCCATGTGGTCATGGGGCGAATCATTCAGACCCAGCGAGAGCAGCTGGCAGTGCTCAAGGCATTCGGTTATCGCAACGTGGAACTTGCGCGCCATTACGGCCTGCTGGCCCTGATGATCGTATTGCTGGGGTGGTCGCTGGGAGCGTTGCTGGGGGTATGGGCCGCCAGCGGCCTGGCGGGTGTATACCGGGAATACTTCCGCTTTCCCGAGATGCGTTTCGGTGTGCCTCTTTGGGCACTGGCCCTTTCGCTTGGGGCCACGCTATTCGCCGCCCTGGTCGGCACCTGGCACGCGGTGTGGCGCGCCGTTGACCGCCCACCTGCGGAGGCGATGCGCCCACCCGCGCCCCACCGCTTTCGTCGCAGCTGGCTGGAAACCCTGGTGCCGGCGGCATGGATAGGTAATGAAGGTCGGATCGTACTGCGTAACCTGGCCCGACATCCGGCCAAGGCCGGTTTTTCCGTGATGGGAATTGCTCTCTCGGCGGGGCTGCTCATGATCGGTGCCTACCAGTTGGCGGCAGTGGACAAGATGATCGACCAGCAGTACCGTCAGGTGCTGCAAATGGACATGGAGCTGATCTTCAACGAGGCGACGCCGGCGCTTGCTGCGGGTGAGCTGCGCCACCTTCCCGGCGTGCTCGCCGTGGAGACCTGGCGGCGAGTGCCGGTGAACCTCATCCATGAGCACCGCCAGTACCGCACCAGCCTGCTGGGCATGGAACCTGTGCCGGGTCTACGCCAGGTGCTGGATGGGCACGGACAGCCCCAGCGTCTGCCTGAGTCCGGAGTCATGCTGACACGCCATCTTGCCGAGACCCTGGGCTTGAGGCCAGGTGACGAAATCGAGATTGCCGTGATGGAGGGGCGCCGCCATCGTTTCAACCTGCCGCTGACCGCGGTAGTAGATGAGCCGCTGGGCGTTGGCGCCTACCTGGAGCGCGACGCTCTCAATGCCTTGATGCATGAAGACCCCATGGTCAGCGGTGCTTGGCTGCTGGTAGATCAAGCCCGCACAACCGATCTGCACGCCGCATTGTGGGAACTGCCGGGCGTCGCCTCCATCGGCGTACTGACCGAAGCCGAGCAAGGCATTCGTGAGTACATGGACGAGACGCTGCTGATGGTAGCCGTGATATTCGTCGCCATCGCCTCCTCCATCGCTTTCGGCGTGGTTTACAACAATGCCCGTATCGCCTTTGCCGAACGCGCCAGGGAGCTGGCAACGCTACAGGTGCTCGGCTATACCCGCGCAGAAGTGGCAAGAATACTGCTCGGTGAGATTGCTCTGCTCACCTTCATGGCCATTCCTCTGGGGTGGGCCATCGGCATCTTCTTCAGCCGCTTGCTGCATCACGCCTTCAGCCACGACCTTTTTCGCATACCGCTGGTGTTCACGCCTCAGACCTTCGGTATCGCTGCCGGTGGCGTCCTGATCGCCTCACTGCTGGTCGGGATCCTGGTCTACCGGCGCCTCGGTCGGCTCGACAAAATTCGGGTATTGAAGGCCGTTGAGTGACGCCACGATCACCATGCACGGGGGATAAACAATGAAACAGCGCCGCACATGGATCCGCCACCTGAGTTGGATCGCGCTGGGGGTGGGCTTGATCGGCATGCTGTTCTGGGCGCTGCGTCCCACGCCGGTGCCGGTAAATGTCGCGCAAGTCACTCGCGGCTCCTTCTCAGATTCTGTCGTAGAGGAGGGACGAACCCGACTGCGCGATACCTGGAACGTTTCGGCACCCATCGCCGGCTATCTGCAACGTGTCATGCTCGAAGTGGGTGACAACGTCGAGGAGGGCCAAACCTTGTTTCAGCTGGAACCGAGCCCGGCACCGGCGCTGGATGCGCGTAGCCGCCAGCAGGCCGAAGACAACCTGCAGGCGGCCCAGGCCCGCTTCGAGGCAGCTCGGGCCAACCTCGAGACGGCCCGCGCCGACCGGCGTTTCGCCGAAGCCGAATACCAGCGCTATCAGCAACTGCATCAACGTAACCTCGTCTCAACCGCCGAGCTGGAGCAGCGCCAGAACCAGCGCGACCGACTTAGAGCGCTGGAGAATTCTGCGGCTTCCGGTGTCGAGGTGGCACGTTTCGAAGTCGAAAGCGCTCGAGCGTTGCTTGCCGTGACCAGCGGTCAGCGCAGCGAGGCAGACCAGCCCATCCTGCAGGTACGCGCTCCGGTATCCGGCCTGGTGTTGAGCCGCTATCGCTGCTGCGAGGGCAGCGTCAGTGCCGGCGAACCGATTCTTGAAATCGGCAGTCTTGACGATCTGGAAATTCAGGTCGATCTGCTCTCGATGGATGCGGTGAGGTTACGTCCGGGCATGCAAACCCGGATCACCGGCTGGGGCGGCGAGCCACTGATCGGCAGCGTCAGGCGAATCGCACCCTCCGGTTTCACCCGCACGTCAGCGCTTGGCGTTGACGAGCAGCGCGTACCGGTGATCGTCGATTTCGATGGTGAAATCGAACGTGGCTCGCTGGGCATCGGCAGCGGTTACCGTGTCGATGTGGAGTTCCTCGTCTGGCAGGCCGACGATGTCATGCAGATCCCCACCAGCGCTCTGTTTCGGCATCAGGGAGAGTGGTCGGTGTTCGTGATGGAGGAGGGCCGAGCCGCACTGCGCAGCGTGGAAATTGGCCGACGTCACGGTCTCGTCTCGCAGGTCGTGGCGGGACTCGACGAGGGTGAAATCGTGATCACTCACCCCGGGAACAGGATCAGTGCCGGGGTCAGGGTAAGACCTGACGAGTGAGATCGGTCGCAACTCTGGGTATCATCATGGTTCGTGTGCCTTGTGGCGTCCCCACGGGGGCGCCGCATGCAGGAACCAGGAGCCAGAGCCAGGAGCTGCCATGATTGCCCCCCCTTTCGCCGACCGTCCCGTACTGGTGCTCTATACCGGTGGCACCCTGGGCATGATCCCCAGTGCAACGGGCCTGGCACCGGCCGGCGATATCGAGGCCCGGCTCCGGCGCACTCTCGACAGCCTGCCGCCGAGTCGGCGCAGTCGCCTGCCGGAGTTCGTGGTCCAAGCGGTCGCCGAGCCCATCGACTCGAGCGCCGCCACGCCCCACGACTGGCAGCATCTGGCTGCCACCATCGCCGATAGGCTTGGCCAGCATTCGGGTATCGTCGTTCTGCATGGCACCGATACCCTGGCCTGGAGTGCCGCCAGCCTGGCCTATCAGCTGCAGGGGCTGGATCGCCCGGTGGTGGTCACCGGCGCCATGCGCCCTCTCGAAGCCGAAGGCAGCGATGCTCTCGACAACATCGAACTGGCACTGCGGTACGCCGCTCGGCCGGAGCTGCAGGAAGTCAGCGTTGCATTCGCTGGGCGCCTGCTGCGTGGCGTACGCGCGCGCAAGATCCACAGCGAAAACGACGACGCCTTCGCGAGCCCCAACTATCCGTTGCTGGGTGAACGCGTCGGCGATGACATCGTGCTCTATCCGGGGCGCTGCCTGGAAACCCAGCAGCGTGGCGCCCCCCGCTTCGAGCTGCCCGACTACTCGCCACTGGCCAGCGGCGGGGTTGTCCGTCTCGTGCTGTGGCCCGGCATTCAGGCCTGGCAGGTGGCGGCCTGGCTGGGTGACACCAGGGTGCGTGGTGCGCTCCTCGAAGTGTGGGGCGGTGGCAACATTCCCTCGGATCCCGAACTGGTCGGCGTGCTGGCCAAGGCCAGTGGCGAAGGCAAGCTGGTCGCCGCCATCAGCCAGTGCCCGCATGGCAGCATTGCCCCCGGCCACTATGCGGCGGGCCAGGGGCTCGTCGAGGCCGGTGTACTTTCTGCCGACGACATGACACCCGAGGCCGCCCTGGCCAAACTGGTCCACCTGTTGGCGCTGCCGCTGGACGAACAGGAACGTCGCCGCCTGTTTCTTACACCGCTGGTGGGAGAACGCTGAGCGAGCCCGGTGCACCGGGCTGACCATTGGCATCGAGCCGCTATCAGGCTACGGTTAACGTAACTATCGAAAATAGCAGGAGCTGCCACATGGAGCATCACGTGCACCCCTTCAGCGAGCTTTTCGAGCAGCTCGGCCTGGCCGCCGACGACGCTTCGATCAAGGCTTTCATCGAACAGCATGCCCCGCTTCCGCCGACGATGGCGATCTACGAGGCACCGTTCTGGAATCGCTCCCAGGCGGCCTTCCTCGAAGGGGCGCTGGAAGAAGATGCCGATTGGGCCGAAGTCGTCGATCACCTCGATACATCGTTGAGGAAGGGGTAGCATCTCAAACGCTCGTACTACTTCCGTTCTGCTAGGCTAGGCGCGAAACAATCAGACTAAGCTTAGGCGGGGAAAAGTATGCCGATCGATAGGATATCGACTGCGGAACTCTCTGGCATGACAGAGCCCGCCAACCTGAATCTGCCACCCTTGCCCGAAAGCCTGCGCTTGCGGCTTGCCGATTGCCGCAGCCTGCCCAGCCTGCCGGCGGCTGCCGCTCGGGTGATCGCCATCGCGCGCTCACCCGAGCCCAGGCTCACCGATTATTCCCGTATCATCGAGCAGGACCCCGCCCTCACCCTGCGCCTGCTTTCGATGGCCAACAGCGCCTTCTACGTGCGTGGCGGCAATCCGGTTTCCAACGGCCTCGACGCGGTTTCGCGCATCGGGCTGGACGCCACCCTGTCGATAGCGCTCAGCTTCGGTCTTCCCCGGCACGCTGTCAGCAAGGGAATCGATCATGAATACCTTTGCCAGCGCGCCATCATCGCGGCCTCGGCTGCGCAGGAGCTGGCCGAGCACCTCTGCCCTAACGAAGCCTCGCAGCTGTTCACCACGGCCCTGCTGCAGGATATCGGCATTCTCGCATTCGAAGCCCTGGACGGAGATGCCTACACCGCCGGCATTCCCGAGCTGCGTCAGCACCAGCGCTTGTCCGAGGTGGAAACCCAGCGCTACGGCTGCGACCATGCCCTGGTCGGCGCCTGGCTTGCCGCCAGCTGGGGAGTGCCATCTTCCATAGCGGCAGGCATCATTGAAAGCCATGGCGACCTCGCCGACGGTGATCCACGCAAGTTATGCCTGCGGCTCTCCTGTCGCATTGCCGACTGCTGGCTGGCTGCCGATTCCGCCACCGCTTTCAGCGCCCTGCTGCGCCAGCTCGCCTCGCTGGCGTCACTCGACATCGTCATGCTGATGACCGTCATGCAGGAGCTTCAGCATCGGCTCCCATCGCTGGCCCGCTTGTTCGAGATCACCTGCCCACCGGCCATCGACAGCACCCATCTGCTGGCCGAGGCCAAGGAGCTGCTGTTCGAGCAGAACCTGCGCATGACGATTCGACTGGCCGAGCAGCAGCGCGAACTGGAGGCACTGCATGCAAGCCACGTGGTGCTGGACGAGCAGCACCGTACCGACCATCTCACTCAGCTGGCCAACCGCCCCTGGCTGGAAAAGCGGCTCGAGCAGCACTTCGACTGTGCCAAGCGGGCACGCCAGCCGCTGTCGGTGATGTTTATCGACCTGGACCATTTCAAGCGCATCAACGATCGCTTTGGCCACCGTTTCGGCGACGAAGTACTGATCCACTTTGCCGCAGCGCTCAACAATATGGTGCGCGAAAGCGATATCGCCGGTCGCTACGGCGGCGAAGAGTTCCTGGTGATCATGCCCAATACCCACAGGGAGCAGGCCGGTCTGCTCGCCGAGCGAATTCGGGTTTATCTGGCCAGCCAGCCTCTGGCCCAGGCCGGCGGCAACCCGCTCCATGTGACCGCCTCCATCGGCATCGTCGATCTTGATGACGGCGCCTTCGAAAGCGCAGCGGCCTTGGTCGACGCCGCCGACAAGGCCATGTACAGCGTCAAGCATGACGGCCGGGACGGGGTGGGCCACTACGAGGACCCAGATGCCTCCTGAGTACGCATCCCCTGAACGAGCGTATGCGGATTGCGGATTGTGGATTGCGGATAGCAGATAGAGAGAGGGCGGCCAGATGGCCGCCCTCTCTCATTTCGCACCGATACGCTCATTTCGTAGCGGCAGCGTGATACCCAACGAGGCCGGCTAGCCCGGCAGGTCGCGCATCAGCAAGGCGAATTCGATGCGCTCCGGGGCAATGGCCTCGCCCGGTACGGGGATACGTACCACGTGACCCGAGCCGGGAGCGACCTGTACCGATTCGCCATGCTTGTTCTCGATCGACTCGAGGACGAAGCGCCGATTGCCCCCGGGGAGCATCAGCTCCATGCCGTCACCCGCCTCGAAGCGGTTCTTGACGTCCACTTCCAGCATGCCGCGATCCGGGTCGTAGCCGATCACTTCCCCGACGAACTGCTGATGCACGCCGACCGAGTTGCCACGCTCGTAGTTCTGGTACTCGTCGTGGACGTGGCGACGATAGAAGCCTTCGGTGTAACCGCGATTGGCCAGGTTGTCGAGCTCGTCCATCAGGCGCATGTCGAAGGGGCGCCCGGCCACGGCATCGTCGATGGCGCGACGGTAGACCTGGGCGGTACGCGCCACGTAATAGTGCGACTTGGTGCGCCCCTCGATCTTGAGCGAGGTCACGCCCATCTCGGCCAGGCGGGGGACGTGCTGCACGGCGCGCAGGTCCTTGGAATTCATGATGTAGGTGCCGTGCTCATCCTCGAAGATCGGCATCAGCTCGCCTGGCCGCGTGGCGTCCTCGATCAGCGCCGAGAGCTCGTCCTGACCTTCCACGCCGCCGGCCGTGGCCGTGCTGTAGGTGGCACTGCCGCCACCGGAGGCGATCAGGCCGCCTTGACCGGGCGTCCAGACGCCGCTGGCCGCGTGCGCAGCAGCCGAATTGGCCGGCACCAGATCGCCGGTCTCGTCCTGAGCCGCGGCCACGGTGTTGTACTGCCAGCGGCAGGCGTTGGTGCAGGTGCCCTGGTTGGGATCGCGATGATTGAAGTATCCCGACAGCAGACAGCGCCCCGAATAGGCGATGCACAGCGCACCGTGAACGAAGGTTTCGATCTCCAGCTCCGGGCACTCGGCACGGATTTCGGCAATTTCCTCGAGCGACAGCTCCCGCGACAGGATGATGCGACTGACGCCCTGACGGTGCCAGAACTTCGCCGCGGCCCAGTTGACCACGTTGGACTGTACCGAAAGGTGGATCACCTGATCAGGCCAGCGGTCGCGAACCATCATGATCAGGCCCGGGTCGGACATGATCAGTGCATCGGGGCGAGCTTCGATCACCGGCTCCATGTCGCGCAGGTAGGTCTTGAGCTTGCTGTTGTGCGGCGCGATGTTGGAGGCCACGTAGAACTGCTTGCCGCGCTCGTGAGCGTAGGCGATTCCACGGTGCAGATTGTCGATCTTGAAATCGTTGTTGCGCACGCGCAGCGAATAGCGCGGCTGGCCGGCATAGACGGCATCGGCGCCATAGGCAAAGGCATAGCGCATGTTCTTGAACGTCCCCGCCGGGGAGAGCAGTTCGGGAGCTTTCATGTCGGTCACCGTTTTCAGGACGATGGCATGCTCGGCACTTCCTGATCAGCGTCAGCGCTCGGCTGATTTTGTCAGGCCGTGCCCAGTTGCGGGCAAGAGGGGCCGAAAGTCTAGCAACTGCCACGGGGCCTGGCCAGCGTTCCTCCCAACCGGTAGACTGACGCGCGCCGGACCGGATCCCGGCGCACCGCCATGGCGGGAGTGATAAATTCTCCGACTCAGAGCCTGACTATGCCCAATGCTTCCTCCAATACCGCCGTAGTGATCTACTCCGGTGGCATGGACTCCTACACCGTTCTGCATCGCGCCCTTCAACAGGGCCGCGACGTTCACGCGCTCTCCTTCGACTACGGCCAGCGCCATGCCCGTGAGCTACAGGTAGCCGCCAGCGTCTGCGCAAAGCTGGGTGTGCCGCATCAGCTCATCGATATACGTGCCATCCACGGCCTGATCGACAACTCGGCGCTGACCGACGCCGGCCGCGACATGCCGGAAGGTGACTACGGCGAGGACAATCTCACGGCCACGGTGGTGCCGAACCGCAACATGATCCTGCTTTCGCTGGCCATCGCCAAGGCGGTCAACATCGGCGCCGGCCGGGTCGACTATGGCGCACACGGCGGCGATCACGTGCTTTATCCCGATTGCCGTCCCGAGTTCGTCGAGGCCATGGGGGCGGTGGCAGCCATCGCCAACTTCGCCCCGGTCGAGATTCATGCGCCGTACCTGCGCTCCAGCAAGGCTGAGATTCTCGCCGATGGCCTGGCCATGGGGCTCGACTATGCCGATACCTGGACCTGCTATCGTGGCGAGGCGTTGGCCTGCGGCCGCTGTGGGAGCTGCCGTGAACGCTTGGCGGCCTTTGCCGCCAACGGCGTGACCGATCCTCTTGGCTACTACTCTCAGCAGCCCGATGCCGCTGCCATAACGCGTCCCGAAACCGCCGCACGGCAGCCCGACAGCGACGCTTCAGCGAGAGGTGACGGCTGATGTATCACGTCAAGGAAGCCTTCTACTCCCTTCAGGGGGAGGGAGCACGAACGGGGCGCGCCAGTGTGTTCTGCCGCTTCAGCGGTTGCAACCTCTGGTCGGGCCGAGAGACGGATCGTGCCACTGCCGTCTGTCGCTTTTGTGACACCGACTTCATTGGTACCGATGGCCAGCACGGGGGCCGCTTCGCCTCGGCCGCGGCCCTGGCAGAGCATCTGGCGGCGCTTTGGCCCAGCGAGAGCGGCGTGGCAACGCCCTATGTGGTGTTCACCGGCGGCGAGCCGCTGCTGCAGCTCGATGCCGCACTGATCGCGGCCATGCAAGGGCGTGGATTCGAGGTGGCGGTCGAGACCAACGGTACCCTGCCCGCCCCGGATGGAATCGACTGGCTGTGCGTCAGCCCCAAGGGTAGCGCCCCTCTCGCGCTCACGTCCGGCGATGAACTCAAGCTCGTCTACCCCCAGGCTGAGGCGCCACCCGAGCGCTTCCATGAGCTGACCTTTCGCCACTTCTTCCTGCAGCCCATGGATACGGCCCCCTCAGGGGACACGACCCTGCATCTGGGAGCCACCCTCGCCTACTGCCTGGCTCATCCACAGTGGCGACTGTCGCTGCAGACCCACAAGATCACGGGGATCGATTGATGACGCTTTTCGTCAACCGCCTGACGCAGCTGGACGCCTCCTTGTGGTGTCCGCAACGCGGTCTGATCGGTTTGAGCTGGTTCGTCGATGCCGAACTCGATGGCGAGCTCGGTGAGGATGGAATGCTGTTCGACTTCGGCCACGTCAAACCGTGGATCAAGTCGCGCCTGGACGCCAGCGTCGATCATACGCTGCTGATTCCGACCCGCGCGCTGGGCATCGACATCAGCGAGTGCAGCGAGGGCATCTGCGTTCGCGCCTCGCTGCCCTACGCCATGGAAGTCCGCGCCCCGCGACAAGCTTTTACGCTGTTGCCGTGGCAGCAGGTCGACCCCGAACGACTGGCCGACCATCTCGCGCGGGAGATGATGAAACGACCTCCGCCACGTGTCAGCGCCATTCGTCTACGCCTGCGTCCGGAGGTAATAGACGGAGCGGTCTACACCTATAGTCACGGCCTCAGGCATCACAACGGCAACTGTCAGCGCATTGCCCATGGCCATCGTTCACGGCTGCATATCTGGCAGCGAGGAGAGCGCTGCCCGGCGCTGGAAGCCCACTGGGCCGAGCAGTTGAACGATCGCTACCTGGTCGACAAGGCGGATATCCTCAGTCGGCCCGAACCGGAGTTTCGCCGCAGCCTGACCACGCGCTACCGTGCCGAGCAGGGCCGTTTCCAACTGCGCCTGCCGCTGGAACGCTGCATCGTGCTTCCCCTGCCGACAACGGTCGAGCATATCGCCGAGTGGCTGGCACGTCAGATCGTCGAGGAAACGGGGATTGCCACGCGGGTACAAGCGTTCGAAGGAATCGACAAGGGCGCCATTGCCGAGGCCAAGCCATGCAAGCCAGCCTAGGAAGCGGTACCGAGCGGATGGCAAGCGTACAAACTGGCTGCCGTGCCGGGTGCGGTGCCTGCTGCATCGCTCCCTCGATCAGCTCGCCGATACCCGGCATGCCCTACGGCAAGCCGGCAGGCGTTCGCTGCGTACAGCTCGACGAAGCCAACTTGTGCCGGCTCTTTCAAGACCCCCGCCGCCCCCTGGTTTGCACCAGTTTCGCTTTCGATAGCGATCTATGCGGCGAGGAGCGCAGCCAGGCACTGCAGCGGATCGCCCTGCTCGAGGAGGAAACCTCGAGCTGAGGTCAGTCGCTGCCGAGCACCACCCGCCCTGACCTGCCGCTCGCCTGGGGCAGTTGCCGTTCGAGGAGCGTCCGCCAGCGGATCAGCACCGGGGCATCGCTGTGGCTGATACTGTCCAACAGCGTCCGGAACTGTTCACGCACCGTCTCGTCACGGCTATCGATCAGCGTCAGCCACGCCTCCAGCGCACAAAGCTCCTGATGGCGATTTTCATGCAGTCGAGCGCACTCCAGTGCCTGTTCGACCAGCAGCTTCACCTCCTCGCGAGGGCGCTCCAGGCGGTCACGCACGCGAGCCAGCTGCAGCGCCAGCTCCGATACGAACAGTGTGCTGCGTTCACGAGCGATCATCAGGCACTGATCGAGATAGTCCTCGGCCCGACTGTATTCATCGAGGGCCAGACAGGCATCGCTGTACCAGAGACTGGGGCGATGGTAGCGGTCGCGGCCGGTTATCTCGCCCAGCTCCTCCTGCGCCAGTTCCATCATCGCAAGGCCATCCCGATCGCCCGAAAGCGCTCGACGCCAGCCCAGTACGCCCTGCGCCGACACCTGCCACAGATGCAGGTCCGGCGTCTCGGTCAAGGCGACGGCCTGCTCGGCACGGCGCTCCGCCAGGTGCACGTGGCCAAGCTGGCGGTAAAGGGCCGCGGCAAAAAGCAGGGCCATGGCTAGCGACCCGGGATGCCCGATGCGTTCGGCCAGGCGAATGGCCGACTCGACCTGCAGCTCGGCTCGCTGGTAGTCACCGCGCAGGCAGATGGCCCAGCCCTGGAAACAGGCAGCCGCCACTTGCGGATGTTCGGAGAACGGCAGCCACTCGATCATCATCGGCTGCTCGAGCGGAGCGATTTCGTCGAGATGTTCGTAGGCCTGGCGAATGCGCCCTGCCCAGTACTCACAGTTGGCCCGAGCGTAATCGGCCAGGCGCTGGTATCGCGGATCTTCCAGGCGTCCGGCGATGGTGGCCAGGCTGGCCGCCAACGAGAAGGCATCCGCGTGGGCGTGGCGCTGGCTGCAGCCAACCCACAAGCCCCACTTCACCAGGAAGGCCTGCTCCAGGTCCTCGGCATCCTCGGCTTGACACCCCTCGTGCTGAACCAGCAGCTCGCGGGCGCGCACGAAACTTTCATGGGCGGTCGACGAACCATGACCTTCCAGAGCGAAGGCCGCCTGGCCGCGCACGGTAAGCAAGCTGATCTCACGCTCGGCCTGGTTTTCCACGTGACGCAGGCTGGCTAGGCCGAAATCGGCCATCTTGAGCGCGGTTCGGTTGGCGCTGACCTTGAGCGCCTCGCGCGCCGCCAGCTCGAAGTAGCGCGCCCCGCGGGCATAGTGCCCGCTGCGACGCAGATGCGTGGCGAAGTCGCCCGGGTGCCTGCCGATCCACATCGGGAACCGCTCCTCGATGAGGCTGACGACCTGGCGGTGAATGCGCACACGCACGTCGCGTGGGCAGGAAAGGTAAGCGGCTTCCTGCAATAGCTGATGAGAGAACTGATACTCACGGCAGCCGCCCTCTCCCCCGGCGGACTCGATGATCTCGAGCCGACGCATCTGTTCCAGCGCACGATTTAGCTGGGACATGTCCCAGCCACTGCACTCGGCCAGGAAGTCCAGCCGGAAGCGCCGCCCCAGTACCGCGGCGACGTGGGCCACTTCACGGTCGCCATCGAGCTGATCGATACGACCGGCGAGCAGCCCCAGCAGGCCCCGAGGCAACTCGTCGAGATGCACGATGCGCCCTTCGCGGCGATCCATCTCCAGGCGGCGACAGATCTCCTGCATGTAGAGAGGTACGCCATCGCAGCGTTCGATGATCTGACCACGCAGCCGCGGGCTTAAGTGCAGCCGGTAGCGCCTGGCCAACTGCGACAGCAGCCGCGACGACTGCATGGCATCGAGATGACCCAGGGTGACCTGCTGGTCCCAGTGCAGCCGCGTGGGCAGCGCCTCACGCCCATGGTGGCTGGCCACCAGCAGGAAGGCGCAATTGATCGGCAAGCGCGCCTGAAGGCCGGAAAGTACGCGGAAGGAGGGCTCGTCGAGCCACTGCAGGTCGTCGACCATCAATACCTGGGTGCGCTCGATGGCCTGGCGCTCGATGAGCCGACACAGCAAGGCCACCACGAGATCGGCAGCCTCACCGCTCTTGGCCAACTGGGCGACTTCCGGAGACTCACGCACCCCCAGCGCTTCCTCCAACAGCACGAGCTGCTCCGGAGCCAGGGTCAGGTCGATGTGCGCGACCAGGGCTTCCAGCGCCGGCTGATCGAGTTTGCCGTCGAGATGCCAGCGCAGCAGCGTACGCGCTACACCATAGGGCTCCAGTACCGACAGGCGGGTGGTGGGCTGCCAGCAGATGGCGGCATCGCGACTCAGTTCGAGCTGGCGAAAACCGACCATCAGGGCAGACTTGCCCATGCCTGAAGCGCCACGCACCAGGACGCTCTGACGCAGGCCGATACCGGCCCGTGCCAAAGCATCGCGCAAAACGCGAAGTGACGATTCGCGACCTACCAGACTTGGCGGCATGGCGTCACGGCCGCCTTCGTTGTGGCCCAGTACCAGGGCACGCAGACGCACCCGGCCGTCGCTCGCCACCAGCCGCGACGAGAGACGCGGCTGCAGGTCGAGCGCCGGCGGCATGTGCTGGCTGGCTTCCTGGGAAATGACCAGTTCGCTGCCTTCTGCGGCGCTCATCAGCTCCAGCGAACCCTGGGTCACCTGCCCCAACGGGTCGACCAGCTGACGTTCCGGCAGATAGACGACGCGTCCGCTGTTCAGGCCGGCTGCCAGCTCGATGCGAGGCGGTTCGTCCTCACCGCTCCAGTGGCGGCTGACTTCGTCCGGCAGCACCCGACGGCAATGTTCATAGAGGGCCACCAGCTCGGCAAGCTGGTGTGCCGGGCCATGGGTACCGAAACAGGCCAGCCCCAGCCCACCGGTAGCTCCGGGCAGCCAGAAACCGCCCAGGTGATGGCACTGCTGCTCCAGCCAGCGCATGAGTTCGATCTGCAACGCCAGGCAGGCGCGGGTCTCGTCGCGAGCCGAGAACTCACCCTTAACCCGCAGCCGAATCGCCATCACCGAGAGCTGGCGCTGTTCTATCTCGTCTTCGCGCAGCGGCGAACTCCCGGCAGCCAGCGTGCGAGAGAAGGCTCCCTGGGGAGACAGACTTTGCAGATCGGGGGCGCCGTCCGACCAATAGCGAGCCAGCTGGAGAAAATTGGGTTCGGGCTGCTGGCCGGAAAGCGCCAGCAGCTGCAGGTAGGCGTTGTACTGCTCATGCGCCGCCGCCAGCTGGCCTTGCTCGGCAAGCTGGCGCACCAGCCGCTCATGGAAGGGGCCGTAGCCGGAGAAACGACTGACCAGGGTCTGCAGCAGCACATCGGGCACGTCGTCGTTGAGTTCGAGCACCCCCTCGGCGAAACGAATCACACGCTGGCGCCATTCGTTGCGCAACTGCACCAGCCAACGCTGGAATTCGGTGCAGGCCGGTAGCTGCAACTCTTCGACCAGATCGCCGCGGTAGTGGAAAAGCAGACGCTCGAGCGTTTCCACGTCGCGCGTGCTTTCCAGCAGCTGCTGCAGCTCGTGCAGGTCGAAGCGCCACCGTTCGGGGCGCCGGAAGGCAATGGTTTGCCGTGACACGACCAGCACACGCTCGGCTTCTTCACCCAGCGACTGGCGCAGACAGTGGAGTGCATGACGAAGGTTGGTGCGACCGGAAGAGAGCCCCTGATCGGGCCACAGCAGCTCCGCCAGGCTGGCCCGGTTGACCGGCTGGTGGTGCAAGAGAAGATAGACCAACAGTGCCTTGACCTTGTCGTAGCTGAACTGGGTCAGTACATCATCACCCAGCGCCAGCGAGAACTGGCCGAACAACGCCAGGTGGTCGCATTCACTGTTGTGCACCATTTCTGAAGCATCCTGCATGACGGAACCCTGCATGGCAAAGTGGCGGCGTCAGGCCGGCACGCCACTATGGAAACGAAACGCCGTGTCCGGCGTGACTATTAGTTGTGCTTCGCATTCGGCAAAGAAATCCACCCTCTTGTCAATGGGGCTTTCCGCTAGATGACTCGCCAGCATGAGATAGTCTTCAAAATGCCTACCCTCCGATTTGACCAGACTGCGATAGAATCGAGCCAGCTCGGGGTCCAGATGCGGGATCAGCCTGGCGAAACGCTCACAGCTTCTGGCTTCGATGAAGGCACCTATGATGAGAATATCGACCAGCCGCTCCGGTTCTTGAGGGCGAACGTGGCGACGTAACCCTTCCGCGTAGCGTGAAGCGCTCAAATGGCGGTATTCGATCCCTCTCGTCTCCATCAACCTGACCACCTGCTCGAAGTGCAGCAGCTCCTCACGCGCCAACTGCGACATCTTGGTCAGCAGCAGCGGCTGGTCGACGTAGCGATAGAGCAGGCTCATCGCGGTAGAGGCGGCCTTCTTTTCGCACTGGGCGTGATCGATCAGCAGCAGTTCAGGGTTCTTCAGCGCCCACTCGATCCAGGCATCGGGCGTAGGACAGGCAAGAAAGGCGAGCAGGCTCGGCGGCAGCTCGACATCGTGGGTGGGCGCTTCGAGAGTCTCGGACATGGTTAAGGCTCGGCATTTCGGGTCTTACGATTCTAGGATCGGGCGGCGGCGGGTCTGCGCTCGCTCGCCGCCTCCAGCAACAGGTGACTCAGCTGGTCGTGGAGTTCGGCGGCACTCAGTCCGACAGCGCATTCACGAGGTTCCAGGCCATAGCGAGGCAGTTCGCGAATACGATCGCGCCCCACCCTCAGCAGCTCCACCGCCCGCGACAAGGGTGGCTGTTCAGGACGAAAACGGATGCGATAACGGCACAACTGGGCTTCCAGACAGGCTTCATCGACGACTCGCAGAAACTGACCCGCCACCCGCTCGCGCAAGGCATCGAGCTGTGCCATACGCTCATGCCGCTGGTGCGCCGACAACGCCATCCATTCGTTGATCTCGGTATCCGTCCGCTGGCATCCGCGGCAAATCGCATCGCCCAGCGTCGTCGAGCAGAGCCCCACACAGGGTGAGACGATACGCGCACACATCCCGCTCTCCCCATTATTCAACGGTGCCATGGTAACGCGCCCTGCCCCGAGTGGCACGTTGTAGTTGGGCAACAATGCGGCGACCAAAGTCTAGGCCGGCCCTTGCGGGGTCAACTTAACATTGTCGACAGTTTCCCGTAGAATCTCGCCACCCAGTGACTACGGTTGTTTCCCCCCGCCAGGGCAGTCATTTCGCCGATTTTATGGCGAATCGAACGGCCTTGGGCAACACACCAGATGAGGGCCCCAACGTGCTTGAAGCCTATCGCCAACATGTCGAAGAACGCGCCGCCGAGGGCGTCCCGCCGAAGCCCCTGAATGCCGAACAGGTTTCCGCCCTGGTCGAGCTGCTGAAGAGCCCGCCGGCCGGCGAAGAGGAGTTCATCCTCGACCTGCTGACCAACCGCGTTCCGCCGGGCGTCGACGAGGCCGCCTACGTCAAGGCCGGCTTCCTGACGGCCATCGCCAAGGGCGAGGCACAGTCCCCACTGGTGGACAAGACCCATGCCGTCAAGCTGCTGGGTACCATGCAGGGCGGCTACAACATCGCTACCCTGGTCGAGCTGCTGGATGACAGCGAGCTGGCCAAGGAAGTCGGTGAGCAGCTCAAGCACACCCTGCTGATGTTCGACGCCTTCCATGACGTGGAAGAGCGTGCCAAGGCCGGCAATGCCGTGGCCAAGGATGTCATGCAGTCCTGGGCCGAGGCCGAGTGGTTCCTGTCCAAGCCGGCACTGGCTGACAAGATCACCCTCACCGTCTTCAAGGTGCCGGGCGAAACCAATACCGACGACCTCTCTCCCGCGCCGGACGCCTGGTCGCGCCCCGACATTCCGCTGCATGCCAACGCCATGCTCAAGAACGAGCGCGAGGGCATCGTGCCCGAAGTACCGGGCACCACCGGCCCGCTCAAGCAGATCGAGGAAGTGAAGGCCAAGGGCTTCCCGGTTGCCTACGTCGGCGACGTGGTCGGTACCGGCTCCTCGCGCAAGTCGGCCACCAACTCGGTGCTGTGGTTCTTTGGTGACGACATTCCCAACGTGCCCAACAAGCGTGCCGGCGGCTTCTGCTTCGGCGGCAAGATCGCCCCGATCTTCTTCAACACCATGGAAGATGCCGGCGCCCTGCCCGTCGAAATGGATGTGTCCAAGCTCGAGATGGGCGACGTGATCGACGTCTACCCCTATGAAGGCAAGGTGTGCAAGCACGGCACCGACGACGTGGTCTCCACCTTCGAGCTCAAGACTCAGGTGATTCTCGACGAAGTACGCGCCGGCGGCCGTATTCCGCTGATCATCGGTCGCGGCCTGACCGGCAAGGCGCGGGAGTCCCTGGGGCTGCCCCAGTCCGACGTGTTCCGCCTGCCCGAGCAGCCCAAGGACACCGGCAAGGGCTTCACCCTGGCGCAGAAGATGGTCGGCAAGGCCTGCGGCATGGAAGGCGTGCGCCCGGGCATGTACTGCGAGCCTAAGATGAGCACCGTGGGCTCTCAGGACACCACCGGCCCGATGACCCGCGACGAGCTCAAGGACCTCGCCTGCCTCGGCTTCCAGGCCGACCTGGTCATGCAGTCGTTCTGTCACACCGCCGCTTATCCGAAGCCGGTCGACGTGGAAACCCACCACACCCTGCCCGACTTCATCATGAACCGCGGCGGCGTCTCCCTGCGTCCGGGCGACGGCATCATCCACAGCTGGCTGAACCGCATGCTGCTGCCCGACACCGTCGGCACCGGCGGTGACTCCCACACCCGCTTCCCGCTGGGCATCTCCTTCCCGGCCGGTTCGGGCCTGGTGGCCTTTGCCGCCGCCACCGGCGTAATGCCGCTGGACATGCCGGAATCGGTACTGGTGCGCTTCAAGGGCAAGCGGCAGCCTGGTGTCACCCTGCGTGACCTGGTCCACGCCATTCCTTACTACGCCATCAAGCAGGGCCTGCTGACCGTCGCCAAGGCCGGCAAGAAGAACGCCTTCTCCGGCCGCGTGCTGGAGATCGAAGGTCTCGAGGACCTCACCGTCGAGCAGGCCTTCGAACTCTCCGACGCCTCCGCTGAGCGCAGCGCCGCGGGCTGTACCATCACCCTGGGTGAGGAGAGCGTCGCCGAGTACCTGAAGTCCAACATCACCCTGCTCAAGTGGATGATTTCCAACGGCTACGGCGACCGCCGCACCATCGAGCGCCGCATCCAGGGCATGGAAGAGTGGCTGGCAAACCCCAGCCTGATGCGTGCCGACAAGGACGCCGAGTACGCCGAGGTGATCGAGATCGACCTGGCCGACCTCAAGGAGCCGGTACTCTGCGCGCCGAACGATCCCGACGATGCCCGCCTGCTTTCCGAAGTGGCCGGTGAAAAGATCGACGAGGTGTTCATCGGTTCGTGCATGACCAACATCGGCCACTTCCGCGCCGCCGGCAAACTGCTCGAGAAGCAGCCGGCCGGTAGCCTGAAGACCCGCCTGTGGCTGGCACCGCCGACCAAGATGGACCAGCACCAGCTCACCGAAGAGGGCTACTACGGCATCTACGGGCGCGCCGGCGCGCGCATGGAAATGCCGGGCTGCTCGCTGTGCATGGGCAACCAGGCCCGCGTTGCCGCCAAGAGCACCGTGGTGTCCACCTCTACCCGCAACTTCCCCAATCGCCTGGGTGACGGTGCCAACGTCTACCTGGCATCGGCGGAACTGGCGGCGGTGGCCGCGGTGGAAGGTCGCCTGCCGAGCGTCGAGGAGTACCAGCGTTACATGGGAGAATTCGACGCCATGGCCGGAGAGATCTATCGTTACATGAACTTCCATGAGATCGAGGAATATCAGAACGCCGCTTCCAACGTGATTCCGGTCGCCCAGGAAGCCTGATATCCTGAGTTTTGATGAAATCAAGTTCGTCTCCGATGCTCGCAACATCGATGGCGCCTGACAACAGGTGCCGGAGCCGATGAACGAAGCGCCCTCTCCGGAGGGCGCTTTTTTTTATTTTCTAATCGTCCAAGCACTTATGCCCCCTGTCGTGACGCTTCGCTACGTTTTTGCTCGCCCCATCTTGTTGGCTCTCTCATGCCAGACTAGATTTAAGAAGTCTTCGTGCGCGACCGGTCGGGACGCTGGGCAGCCACGCAAGAACTAGGGACAACATGGGACATTCAAGGAGTTAGAACATGTCAAATACAACGCTCCTCGCCGTATCGTTGGCTGCCGCTTCCTTGCTCGTTGCCACCAGCGCACAGGCACAGACCGGTCAGCCACATGAACGCTACGCCTATCTGGGGCTGGGCACCGGGTTCAGCTCACTGGAGAACGACCGCGACGAAGTCGACAACTTCATTGAAACCGGAGGTCGCAACTTCAGCATCGACGACGACAGCAACGTATGGAAGGGTTTCGCCGGCTACCAGATCAATCGCTACCTGGCAGTCGAAGCCTTCTACGCCGACCTGGGTCGCGTGCGCCTGCGCGGAAACGACGGTGTCAGCACGGATCTCGAGTCCACTGCCTACGGGGCCAGCGTGGTCGGCCAGTTACCGATCACCACCTGGTTCTCGCCTTATGCCAAGATAGGCGCCGCCAGTTGGGAAACCGAGGTGCGTGGCAATCTTGGCGACGCCGAGCTGGAGCTGCAGGACAACGATGGCTTCGATCCGGTCTACGGCGTAGGGGCTCAGTTCAACTTCAATCCAATCCTCATCCGCGCCGAATACGAGCGCTACGATTTCGACAGTGACTACACCATCGACACCTTTACTGCGTCGGTGGGCCTGCGCTTCTAGCTCGAGGCTCTCTGCATCACCGATGCCGGATACTGCCCGGCATCGGTGATGCTGCGACGAATCGATGAAGGTCGATCACCTTGCGCTATGGCATCATCCAAGGACATCACACTCGGGCAAGGAGCCTAAATTCGATGAGCGCCATCATCACACCTGACATCTGCGATGCCCACCCGGAGGTTCAGGTACTCGATCCCCTCTTCGTCAGCTTCGGTGGTCGTGAGGCCTTCTGTGGGCCGATCCGTACCGTCAAGTGCTTCGAGGACAACTCCCTGGTCAAGCAGGCTCTGGGCGAGCCCGGCGAAGGGGCCGTACTGGTGGTCGATGCCGGCGGCTCGCACCGCTGCGCCATGCTGGGCGACATGCTGGCCGAAATGGCCGTGGAGAACGGCTGGTCCGGCGTCGTGATGTACGGCTGCGTGCGCGATGTCGACGTGCTGGCCGAAACCGATTTGGGCGTCCATGCCTTGGGCGCTCATCCCCGTAAGAGCGAGAAGCGCGGCGAAGGCAGTCGCGACGTCGCAGTCACCTTTGCCGGTGCCACCCTGCGCCCCGGTCAATGGCTCTACGCGGACAACAACGGCATCGTTATCGCCGAAGAGCGCCTTACGCTGGATGCCTGATCCAACCCTCTTGCCTACCGGGACTTGCCCTGTCGGCGGTCACGATGCCACGCTAACGCCATGATTCTGGACCGGGAGCCTATGAGTCGATGACGTCGCTTGGCGTGGATATGCTGCGCAGCCTGCGAGAGCACCTGCGTCCGCTGGTGGCGTATCACCTGTTCTTCACCCTGCTCGCCTCGAGTCTGCTGCTGCCGGCCGTGGCCTGGACCTTGACCAGCCTGCTGGGGCGCTTCGAGCGCCCGGTGATCACCAACGCCGGGTTGCTGGAGCTTTTGCTCAGCCCGGCCGGCATGCTTTGGCTGCTGTTCGCCATCGGCTTGACCTTCCTGGTGCTGTACCTACAGCAAGCCGGAATGATTCTGGTGGCGGTAAAGCGACGCGACAATCACTTTCGGCTGGCATTCGTCGCCCTGTGGCAGACCCTGCGCCGTTTGCCCGCCCTGTCCGGTCTGGTCGTCCTTCAGGTGGGGGCTCACCTGCTGCTCATCCTGCCCGTGGCACTCCTGCTGGGTTGGTTTTACGAGCTGATGGTGGCCGGTCTCGACCCCTATTACGTCTTGCGCATGCGGCCACCGGCCCTGTGGTATTACCTCAGCGTGGCGTTACCCCTGATTCTTGCCTGGGCCGCGGTTGCAGCATCGCTCTACGTGCGCTGGATCCTGGCCTTGCCCGCGGCAGTGCTGGAAAACCTGTCGCCCATGGCTGCACTGAAGCGCAGCCGCGACCTGACCCGTGGCCATCGCGCCCGGATCGCCCTGGTGGTGGTATCGGTGTTGGTGGTGATCGTCACCCTGCCGTTGCTTGCCAGCCTGCTTTTCGACCGCATCTTCACCCCGATGCTGTGGTGGCTGCCCGAGCGCCACGCCGTGTTGATCCCCGCCATGCTGGCCTATGTGACAGGCTACGTACTGGCGACGCTGGCCTTCACCTTTCTCGGCATTGCCGCCAACGCGCTACTGTCGGCCTGCCTCTACCTTCGCCTGGCCCACCGTGAGCCGCGTCCTGTTCCACCGCCGCCAGACGCCCACCCGGGTCGCCTCGCCTGGGGGGTGGAAGTCGCCGTCATCCTGTTTGCCGCGCTGCAGGCATGGTGGATCGTCAACAGCTTCGAACTGCGTGACGACGTTGCGGTCATTGCCCATCGCGGCAGCTCGATGGCCGCCCCGGAGAACACGCTGGCCGCCATCGAACGCGCCATCGAGGATCGCGCCGATTACGTGGAGATCGATGTCAGGCTCAGCGCCGACGGCGAGGTGGTGCTCTATCACGACCGCAGCCTGCAACGCCTCGCCGGGGATCCGCGCAACGTACGCGACCTTACCCTGGAGGAGCTGCGCCAATACGACGTTGGCAGCTGGTTTGGCGACGCCTTCGTGGGTGAGCGCATTCCGACGCTGGATGAAGCTTTCGCCGCGGTTCGCGGCAACAGCGGCTTGATGATCGACATGAAGCCCGACCCGGGGGTGGAAGAGGCGCTGGTGGAAGCCGTGATCGCCGCCCTGCATCGCGAGCACGAGGCGCGACGTCAGTGCCTTGCCCAGGCAGCTGGCGATGCCATGGCAAGGTGCGGCAATCCGGATGTGGCGGCAGAGACACGGCTGGCCGTGATGTCGAGCAACGTATTGGAAATGGTCAAGGCGCGCGAACCGGCGCTACGCGTGACCCTTCTGGCCCAGTTGATAATGCCGGGGACGCTGGATCGTCGCAGCTTCGACGCCCTGGGGCTGCGGCACAATCGCATCACCGACAACGAAATTCGACTGGCACGCGAGCTGGGCTACGAGGTACACGCCTGGACGGTGAACGACCGAGCAAGGATGTCCCAGCTGATCGATCTCGGGGTGGACGCCATCATTACCGACTACCCCGATCGACTCGTGGAACTCATGGAAGACCGGCGCGAGCTCGGCGACGGCGCGATCCTGCTGGTCAAGCTGCGCAACTGGCTGCGCCGATGACGGATGGCGCCCGGTCGGGCGCCATTCCAAATGCCCTTTAGTCGCCCATCACCACACCTTCACGGCGCGGGTCGGCACCACCGAAGAAGCCGTCGTCGGTACGCTGAATGGCCTGCAGCCCGCTGACCAGCTCACGCTCGCTGGCATCATGACCGAGCTCATTCAACGCCTCGAGCACCGCGGCGGGGAAGCGCCCCTCCTCGAGATAGGCCGGCCCGCCGAGCGTGATGGCATGGGGCAGGTTCAGGGCTTCCTGAGCATCGAGTCCCCACTCCAGCATCGCCACCAGCGCCTTGGCGGTATAGTGGATGATCGCCGCACCACCGGGCGAGCCGAGACTGGCTACCAGCTCGTCGGTTTCGCGGTCGAACACCAGCGTCGGGCTCATGCTGGAGCGCGGCCGCTTGCCTGCCTCGACGCGATTGGCGATGGGCGTACCATCGGCACCCAAGGGGCGGAAGGAGAAATCCGTCAGCTCGTTGTTGAGCAGATAGCCACCGGCCAGGCCGGTGCCGCCATCGGCCAACATACGCGAGCCGAAGGCAGCCTCGATGGTGGTGGTCATGGCCACGGCGTTGCCCTCTTCATCGATGATGCTGATGTGGCTGGTGCCGTACTCCGGCTGGGCGGGCTGTGTGGCCCAGGCGGTATCCACCCCACCGGGGCGACCTGCCTCGGCGCCATCGGGCCCCACGCTCTGCTCACCGATCAACTCGGCCCGCTCCGCCAGGTACTCCTCATCCAGCATGCTGCTCCAGTCGCCGCCGGGCGCATTGACGAAATCGGGATCGGCGATGAACTTGCCGCGATCGGCAAAGGCCAAGCGAGACGCTTCGAGGAAGCGATGCAGCCACTCGGTACTGGGAAGATCCTCTTCCAGCGGCGTTTCGAGGGCCGGCAGCCGATCGAGAATGCCGAGAATCTGCATGATGGTCAGATGCCCGGAAGACGGGGGCGGGAACCCGCAGATTCGATAATCCTGCCAGTCCGTGCACAGCGGCGCGCGCTCCTTGGCCACATAGGTGGCCATGTCTTCGAGGCTGATCGCACCAGGACGATCGGGATGTCCCTGAACGCGGTGCACCAGGTCTTCGGCAATCGGGCCGGTGTGCAGCGCCTTGCTGCCATTCTCGGCAATCTCGCGCAGGATGGCAGCCAGTGCCGGGTTCTGCAGGAGATGCCCCTGGGGCAAGGGCTCGCCTTCCTCGGTGTAGTAGAAGCTACCGGCTAGAGCATCCTCTCGCAGCTTCTCCTCGCTCGCCAGACTGGTATGCAGCCGCGGGCTGACCTCGAACCCTTCTTCTGCCAGCATGATGGCAGGCGCGAACAGTTCCGCCCAAGGTAGCTTGCCATACTGCTCGTGAGCCATTTCCAGCATGCGTACGGTTCCCGGCACGCCGACGGAAAGGCCGCTGGCTGCCGCCTCCATGAACTCGAGAGGTTCGCCGCCGCCATTGAGGAAAAGTGATTCGCTGGCCGCCCGCGGTGCCGTCTCACGGCCGTCGTAGGCCTTGACCTCGTCGCCATCGTAGTGCATCAGGAAGGCCCCGCCCCCGATGCCGCTCGACTGCGGCTCCACCAGGGTCAATACCATCTGCACGGCGATGGCGGCATCGACTGCCGACCCGCCCGCCTTAAGCACCTGATACCCCGCATCGGTCGCCAGCGGGTTCGCTGCCGCCACGGCAAAACGCTCGGTGGCCCAGCCTGGTTTCTCGGTATAGCCGGAAGCCGATTCCGGAGCGATTGCCGGGGCCTCGTACTGGAAGGCCGTCTCGGCCGAAGCCAGCAGCGGCAAACCGAGCATACACGCCGATATAACAGTAGCTAACCAGCATCGGGGATAAGATACAGAGCGCATGTCCATTGTTAAAGCCCCTAGGTAACTCCGTGTAAGAGATGTACAGCATAGGCGATAAAAAGCCCGATTGACGAGTCTCAATCGGGCTAGTTTGTAACAGAAGAAAGTTTTAATCGCCTATGGTCTGGCCAGCCAGCATGAACCATGTCTCAAGCACGGCATCGGGGTTGAGAGACACAGAGTCGATCCCCTGCTCCATGAGCCATTTGGCGAGATCCGGATGGTCGGAAGGCCCCTGGCCACAGATACCGACGTACTTGCCGTTGGCCTTGCAGGCCTGGATCGCCATGCTCAGCAGCTTGAGCACCGCCGGATTACGCTCGTCAAACAGGTGGGCGACGATTCCCGAGTCGCGGTCCAGCCCCAGCGTGAGCTGAGTCAGGTCGTTGGAACCGATCGAGAAACCGTCGAAGTGTTCGAGAAACTCTTCGGCCAGCAGCGCATTGGCCGGCAGCTCGCACATCATGATGACCTTGAGGCCGTTGTCGCCACGCTTCAGACCATTGGCCGCCATCAGCTCGACCACCTCACGAGCTTCATCGGTCGTGCGTACGAAAGGCACCATGATCTCGATGTTATCGAGCCCCATTTCGTCGCGCACGCGCTTGAGCGCCTGACACTCGAGTTCGAAGCAGGGACGGAAGGCATCTGATATGTAGCGAGAGGCGCCACGGAAGCCGAGCATCGGGTTCTCCTCGCCCGGCTCGTAGAGCTTACCGCCGATGAGGTTCTCGTATTCGTTCGACTTGAAGTCCGAAAGCCGCACGATCACCCGCTGCGGGTGAAATGCCGCGGCCAAGGTAGAGATGCCCTCGACCAGCTTATCGACGTAGAAATCCACGGGGCTGGCATAGCCGGCGGTGCGCAGGTTGATGGTTTGCTGCAGCTCCAGCGGCAGGGTGTCGTACTCCAACAGCGCCTTGGGGTGCACGCCGATCATGCGATTGATGATGAACTCCAGACGCGCCAGACCCACGCCGGCATGAGGCAGGCTGGCAAAGCTGAAGGCGCGATCCGGGTTACCGACGTTCATCATGATCTTGAACGGAATCTCCGGCATCGAATCGACGCTGGTGACTCGGCGGTCGTAGTCGAGCAGGCCTTCATAGACGTGCCCGGTGTCACCCTCGGCGCAGGAGACGGTGACGTCACGGCCATCCTCGAGAATCTCGGTGGCGTCGCCACAGCCCACCACGGCGGGAATACCGAGCTCCCGGGCGATGATCGCCGCGTGACAGGTGCGACCGCCACGGTTGGTGACGATGGCCGAGGCGCGCTTCATGATCGGCTCCCAGTCGGGGTCGGTCATGTCGGTCACCAGCACGTCGCCGGCATTGACCTTGTCCATCTGCTCCGGCGTGAACACGATCTTGACCGTGCCGCGTCCGATGCGCTGGCCGATGGCGCGACCGTCGACCAGTGTGCGCCCCTTCTCCTTGAGGTGGAAACGTTCGAGCTTGCCGCCCTCCTGCTGGGAGACGACGGTTTCCGGACGCGCCTGGACGATGTACAGCTCGCCGTCATCGCCGTCCAGTGCCCATTCGATGTCCATCGGCCGTCCGTAGTGCTCCTCGATGGTCACGGCCTGGCGAGCCAGGGACATGACCTGATCGTCGCTGATGCAGAAGCGCGCACGATCCTTGAGCGGCACATCCACCGTATCGACAGACTTGCCGGCGCTGGCGTCGCTGCCGTAGATCATCTTGATCAGCTTGGAGCCGAGGCTGCGACGCAGCACCGCCGGGCGACCGGCGGCAAGCGTGGGCTTGTGCACGTAGAACTCATCGGGGTTGACCGACCCCTGCACCACCGTTTCGCCAAGGCCCCAGGAAGCGGTGACGAAAACCGCATCGCGGAAACCCGACTCGGTATCGAGGGTGAACATCACGCCGGATGCCCCGGTTTCCGAGCGCACCATTTTCTGCACGCCTGCCGACAGCGCTACATTCTCGTGGGCATAACCGCGGTGCACGCGGTAGGAAATGGCGCGGTCGTTGAACAGCGAAGCGAACACCTCATGCACCGCGCGCTTGATATTGGCGAAGCCTTCGATATTGAGGAAGGTTTCCTGCTGGCCGGCAAAGGAGGCGTCGGGCAGGTCCTCGGCGGTGGCCGAGCTGCGCACTGCCGCCTTGAGGTTGGGATGCTGGCTGGCGAGCTTGTCGTAGGCACTGCGCAGATGCTCCTCGAAGGTGGGCGGCAGCGGCGTATCGATCACCCACTGACGGATTTCCGCACCGACGCGGGCCAGCTCGTTTACGTCATCGACGTCGAGGCGCGCCAGCGCCTGATTGATTCTCTCGTTGAGTCCTTCGTGGGCGAGGAACTCACGATAGGCATGAGCAGTGGTGGCAAAGCCACCAGGGACGGTGACGCCGGCTCCCGACAGGTTGGAGATCATCTCGCCCAGTGAGGCATTCTTGCCGCCCACCCGTTCGACATCGTCCATGCCGAGCTGATCGAACCACAGGATGTAGTCTTCCACGTAACCCCCTTGATCTTCGTTGCCTACCTTCAGGCGAAAAACGCAATGGTGCCCACCTTAAACGCAAGCGGCCATATTCGCCATTGGTCTAACATCGAAGTCAGTGGAGGTTTTTTACAACAATGGGCCGATTTGCGCCATTCCTGTAGTCAGGCGCCGGTCGTTCCCCGATTTTGCCGCCTTGCCGCCAGGGTCTGAAGCCCCGACAATGAAGGTTTCCCTCAACGGATACCGCCGACACCATGCCTCGTACCGCCTTCTTCATCTCCGACGGCACCGGCATTACCGCCGAGAGCCTGGGCCGCAGCTTGCTGGCGCAGTTCGAGAACATCGAGCTGCGCATGCTGACCAAACCCTATATCGACTCCATCGACAAGGCGCGAGCCCTGGTCGACATCATCGAAGCGACGGCGATGCGCGACGGTGAAGTGCCGATCATCATCGATACCATCGTCGACGAGGCGATTCGTGAGGTGATACGCAAGGCGCCCGGGTTCAAGATCGACATCTTCTCGACCTTCCTCAAACCGCTGGAGAAGGAGCTCGGCACGCATTCGAGCTATACCGTGGGCCGAACCCACTCCATCGGCCAGGATGAGGTCTACATGGACCGCATCCACTCGGTGCACTTCGCGCTGGACAATGACGACGGCGCCCGCACCCATCAGTACGACCAGGCCGACGTCATCCTGGTGGGGGTGTCGCGCTGCGGCAAGACCCCGACATCGCTCTATCTCGCCCTGCAGTTCGGCATCCGCGCCGCCAATTACCCCCTGACGGAGGACGACCTCGACGAGGACGGCATCCTCAAGCTGCCGCGCGCCCTCGCCAAACACCGCCACAAGCTGTTCGGGCTGACCATCGACCCACGCCGGCTGGCCGCCATTCGCCACGAACGCCGGCCCAACAGCCGCTACAGCTCGCTCGACCAGTGCACCCAGGAGGTCGAGCAGGCCGAGGGGCTGTATCGTCAGATGCACGTGCCCTACATCGACACCACGCGGTTCTCGATCGAAGAGATTTCCACCCGCATGATTGCCGAGACGGGGTTGACCCGGCGCTTCTCACCGCGCTGAGGCCATGCATCCATGCGCAAGCTCTCCGTTGGGCTGTTGATCCTGTTGACGCTGCTGATCGGCGGGCCTCTCTACATGTGGCAGTTCGGTGGCATCGACACCCGTGGCGACTGGCGCAGCGCCGACCGAACCAGCGCCGGACTGGCCCCGGATCCAAGCGATACCCAGGGCGCCGTGGTACAGGTCTATTCCGCACGCGCCTTCAACTGGCGCGGTATCTTTGCCGTCCACGCCTGGGTGGCCACCAAGCCCCTCGGCGCCAGTGCATACACCCTGCATCAGGTGACCGGCTGGGGCCGCCCCACTCTCTCCTCGCGTGCAGAGGCGCCCGATCGCGCCTGGTTCGGCAGCGCGCCGACGCTGCACGCCACACTCTGCGGCAGCGAAGCCGAACGGGCCATCGAACGCATCGACGCGCTGCTGCCCGACTACCCCTACCGCGACCGCTATCGTGCCTGGCCGGGACCCAACAGCAACACCTTCGTGGCATGGTTGATTCGCGAAGTGCCGGAACTCAGCGTGGCACTGCCCTCCAGCGCCATCGGCAAGGACTATCTGGGAGAGAGCGTGCTGGCACGAACCCCGAGCGGTTCGGGCTTTCAGCTATCGCTGGGTGGCGTCGTCGGCGCTGCCGCGGGGTTACAGGAGGGGCTTGAGCTCAACATCGGCGGCCTGGTGCTCGGCATCGACCCGGCCGCACTGGGTATCAAGCTGCCCGGTATCGGCACCTTGGGTTTGCGAGAAGAGCGCCAGCCGCTGGGGGAATGTTCACCCGCAGCGGCTGGCTGAATGGCCGGAGTGCCTTACTAGCGAACAATGCCCTCGTGGCGCAGCCGAGCGATGTCCTCGGCCGTCAGGCCCATCTCGGCAAGTACGGCATCGCTGTCCTGGCCCAGTCGAGGCGGCGCCACCTCACTCATTGCAGGCCGGTTGTCGAAGCGCAGCGGACAGGCCACTTGAGGCACCTCGAGATCGCCGCGCTTCAGGGTGCGATGCATACCGCGATGGCTGACCTGAGGGTCGTCGAACACTTCGGCGATGGTATTGATGGGCCCGGCGGGGATGCCGCGCGCCTCCAGTTCGGCCAGCCACTCGTCACGCTTGCGAGTCATGAAGATCGCCTGGATCAGGGGCACCAGGACCTCGCGGTTACCCACCCGAGCGGCATTGGTGGCGTAGTCCGGCTGCTGAGCCCACTCCGGATGGCCCAACAGCTCGGCCAGACGCGAAAATTGGCCGTCATTGCCGACCGTGAGCACTAGGTGCCCATCGGCACAGGCGAAGGCCTGGTATGGCACGATGTTGGGGTGGGCGTTGCCGTGTCGCTTCGGCGAGGCCCCGCTGACCAGCGCATTGAGCGCCTGATTGGCAAGAGCCGCCACCTGCACGTCGAGCAGCGCCACGTCCACGTGCCGCCCTTCCCCGGTACGTTCACGCTCGTGCAGCGCCGAGAGCACGCCGATGGTGGCGTAGAGCCCGGTCATCACGTCGGTGATGGCCACGCCGGTCTTCATCGGCATGCCGTCCGGTTCGCCGCCGATGCTCATCAGCCCCCCCATGGCCTGGATCATGAAGTCGTAGCCGGCGCGGTGCGCGTAGGGGCCATCCTGTCCGAAGCCGGTGATCGAGCAGCCGATCAACCTGGGATTTAGGGCCTTCAGGCTGGCGTAGTCGAGCCCGTATTTCGCCAGACCGCCGACCTTGAAATTTTCCAGCAGAATGTCGGCACCCGCAGCGAGCTGGCGAATCAGCGCCTGACCCCGCTCGCTTGCCACGTCCAGCGCCAACGACTGCTTGCCGCGGTTGGCGCACAGGAAGTAGGCCGCCACGCGTTCGGCATCATCGTCGCCGGCCAGCCACGGCGGGCCCCAGCCGCGAGTGTCGTCGCCACGCTCGGGATGCTCGATCTTGATCACGCGGGCACCGAGATCGGCGAGCAGCTGGCCGGCCCAGGGGCCAGCCAGCACGCGCGACATATCGAGCACCGTTATGCCTTGCAGCGGTCCGTTCATCTTGATTGCTTCCACTCTCGTCGCTACGGGGGCAAGCCAGAACTACGCTTCGGCTTGCCCCGCCGCTCCTCGCTAGAGATAGCGTCTGGATCTCGGCGAACTCAGTTGGCGAACGACTGGATACCCGTTTGAGCCCGACCGAGGATCAACGCATGCACGTCGTGGGTGCCTTCGTAGGTGTTGACCGCTTCGAGATTCATCATGTGGCGAATCACGTGGTACTCGTCGGCGATACCGTTGCCGCCGTGCATGTCGCGCGCGACACGAGCGATATCCAACGCCTTGCCGCAGTTGTTGCGCTTGATCAGCGAGATCGCTTCGGGCACCAGTTGGCCTGCGTCGATCATGCGACCCACCCGCAGTGCGGCCTGAAGACCGAGCGCGATTTCGGTCTGCATGTCGGCGAGTTTCTTCTGGATCAGCTGATTGGCGGCCAGCGGGCGGCCGAACTGCTTGCGATCCAGGGTGTACTGACGAGCGGCGTGCCAACATGCCTCGGCGGCGCCCATGCTGCCCCAGGCGATACCGAAACGGGCACGGTTGAGGCACGAGAACGGGCCTTTGAGCCCGGTGACACCCGGCAGGCGCTGCTCATCGGAAACTTCCACGTCCTGAATGGCGATCTGGCCGGTAATGGAAGCGCGCAGGCTGAATTTGCCCTCGATCTTGGGCGCGGAAAGCCCCGGCATGCCTTTCTCGAGAATGAAGCCGTTGACCACACCCTCCTCGTCCCGTGCCCACACCACGAATACGTCGGCAATCGGCGAGTTGGTAATCCAGGTCTTGGTGCCGTTGAGGCGCCAGCCATTGTCGGTGCGCACGGCACGTGTGGACATGCTGCCCGGGTCGGAGCCGTGATCAGGTTCGGTGAGACCGAAGCAACCGACCCATTCGCCGGTGGCCAGCTTGGGCAGGTACTTCTCGCGCTGGGCCTCGCTGCCGAAGGCGTGAATGGGGTACATCACCAGGCTCGACTGCACGCTCATGGCGCTGCGGTAGCCGGAGTCGACCCGCTCCACCTCACGGGCAATCAACCCGTAGCTGACATAGTTCATGCCGGCACAGCCGTAGCCTTCGATGGTGGCCCCGAGCAGGCCCAGCTCGCCCATCTCGTTCATGATCTCGCGGTCGAAGCGCTCGTGGCGGTTGGCCTCGAGCACCCGAGGCATCAGCTTGTCCTGGCAATAGTCGTAGGCGGTCTGGTGAACCATGCGCTCGTCTTCGTCGAGCTGGTCGATCAGGCGGAACGGGTCTTCCCAAGTGACGGGGGTGATCTTGCTCATGGCGGCTCTCCTGATGAAATTTCTACATTTTCACCGAATGTAGACCACCCCCATCCCGATGCCAACCCCTGCGCATGCTTTTTTTCGTGCCCGCCTCAGGCAGGCGCCTCGGCCAGCTGCATGGTGACGAGCCGCCGCCTGAGGATACGCCACGCCACCAGCCCCACCAGCACATTGGCCACGAACAGGCCGATGAAAATACCCTGGGCACCGCCCAGCACACCGCCAAGCCAGGCCAGCGGTACCGTCAGAAGAAACAGCCGAATGACCGAGAGGCGCATGGCGCGAGCGGGCTCATGCAGGGCGTTGAAGGACGATACCGCCAGGATCACGACCCCTTGGGCGCCAAGACCCAGCGGCACCCACCACAGGAAGCTGCGCAATACCTCCCCCATCTCGCCCCCCGCGGTATAGCCGGCAACGAGCCAGGGAGCGAGAAGCTGCAGCATCAGCCAGACACCGAGTTGCCAGACGATGACGAAGGCGAAGCAACCGTAGATGGCTCGTCGAACGCGCTCGTGCTGCCCTGCTCCCGCATTCTGGCTGACCAGCGGCGGCAGCGTCATCGACAGTGCCAGCACGCCGATCTGGGCTATGGCCTCGATACGTGTGCCGACGCCGTAGCCCGCCACCGCATGGTGGCCATGATCGGCCACGATGCGCGTCACCAGGGCCAGGGCCAGCGGCGTGAATACGCTGGTAATCGCCGCCGGCACAGCAATGCGCGACAGCTCGCGCCAGGAGTCCATCAGCCCACCCGGCGTCAGGTGACGCAGGTCGAGACAGTCGCGCAGCTCGCGGTGCCAGAACAGCGCCGCGGTCATGGCGCTCCAGCTCAGCACCGTGGCCAGGGCGGCCCCCTGCACGCCCAGCGCCGGGAACGGCCCCACGCCGAAGATCAGCAGCCAGTCGAGCAGGCCGTTGAGCAGCGCCGCCAGTGCCATCATCAGTCCGGGTATGAGTGTATTGCCCTGGGCACGCAGCACGCTGTTGAGCACCCGCGGTACGATCACCGCCGCCGCCCCCAGGTACCAGATACCCATGTAATCGCGAATGTGCGGCAGCAGTGCAGCATCGGCCCCCAGCAGCCTGAACAGCGGCTCGAGGGTGGCCAACCCCAGCAGCGTCAGCAGCACGCCGACCGCCAGCGCCAGCAGTGCGGCATCGGTGGCTCTTCGCCGCACCGTCTCGATTTCGCCCCGGCCCAACAGGCGAGCCACCACTGCCGAGGTGCCGATTCCCAGGCCGATGGCCAGACTGATCACCGCGAATACGACAGGGAAGGTGAACGACACCGCTGCCAGCGGCTCGGGGCCCAGCCGCGCGATGAACCAGGTGTCCACTAGGTTGAAGCTCATCATGGCGATCATGCCGCCTACCACGGGCAGGCACTTGCGCAGCAGGGTCAGAGCAATGGGACCTTCGAGCAGCTCGCGTCGCATGGGGCGGCCGGCGCGCCCCGGGGTGGTGGTTGGCGTGGACATGACATCTCGCTACGGAAACGGGCACAAGATTGTGCCCGTTTCTTCTCCTTGAGTCCGGCCGAACTGCCGGTATCGAGGTTATTCGCCTGAACGGTAGAGCTTCTGGATACTGGAGAAATCCAGCCCGCCGTTACCCTGTGCCGCATGCAGCGCAAACAGGTTGCGCGCCTGGGAGCCCATCGGCACCGTGGCCTTGCAGCCCAGCGCCAGCTCCCACGCCAAACCCAGATCCTTGGCCATCAGGTCGGTGAGAAAGCCCCCCTGATAGTCGCGCGAAGCGGCAGACCCCTGCATCACGCCCGGCCAGGGATTATAGACATTGAGCGCCCAGTTGCCGCCGCTGCTCTGCTTCATGATCTCCGAAAGCACGGCCGGGTCGAGTCCGTTCTTGACCCCCAGCGCCAGCGCCTCGGCGGTACCGCTCATGAGAATGCCGAGCAGCATGTTGTTGCAGATCTTCGCCACCTGGCCGGCGCCGACGTCCCCGGCGTGGAAGATGTTCTTGCCCATGGCTTCGAGCACCGGCTTGGCCTGGTCGAAACCCGCCTCGCTTCCGCCGACGATGAAGGTCAGAGTGCCGGCCTGGGCGCCTCCCACGCCGCCGGAGACCGGCGCGTCGAGATAGGTCAGGCCGCGTTCGGCAGCACCCGCGCCAACCGTGCGGGCATCCTCCGGCGAGATGGTAGAGGCATCGATGATCAGCGGCTTGCCTTCCAGGGCATCGAACAGCCCCGGCGACCCTTCGCGTCCGAGGTAGAGTCGACGCACGTGCTGGCCGGCCGGCAACATCGAGATGACCACTTCCGCCCCGCTGGCCGCGCTCTGGGCGCTGGCACAGGCATGGGCTCCGGCGCCTTCGAGCTGTTTCATGGCGGCATCGACGAGGTCGAAGACGCTGACCTCATGGCCGGCCTTGACCAGGTTGTGGGCCATCGGGGCCCCCATGTTGCCAAGGCCGATAAAGGCGATTTTCATGCGAGCTGCTCCTGATTGTCGTTATGGCTGTCGTTCGTCATGGCGTGATCGAGGCGTTGTGTGGGCCGCTCAATTGACCCGTTGCCCTGAATCGATGTCCCGCAGCGGATGCGCCTCGACGCTCCACAGCGGTTCCAGCAGCGCCTGCAGGTCGGCCGGGCCGACATCATCGACGCTGGCGTGCTGCCACCTGGGGTTCCGATCCTTGTCGATCAAGAGGGCGCGAACACCCTCGGCGATGTCCCCATGACGGCAACACTGCACCGAGAGGTTGAGCTCATCGCGGAAGGCATCGGCCAGGCTGGTATGCCGATGGCGCTCCAGCATGGACCACACCAGATGGGCGCTGAGCGGGCTACCCGCCTCGAGGCGCTTGCGGTTGGCAGCGAGCCAGCCATCGTCGCGCGTATCCTTCAGGATGCGATGTACCGCAGTGGGTGCGTCGACCTGAGCGGACAGCGTCTGGAGATGGTCGAGCAATGGCCAAACCTGGGGCGCGGGCGCATGAGCACGAGCCTCGAAACGGTCGAGCACGCGCTGAACCCCGGCCTGGAGATCGCTGCGGCTGCGGGCCCCATAATCGGCCTCGCCGAGAGCCTCTAGCAGAGCATCGCGCTGCTCTCGCGGCACGAAGTGATCGGCCAGCCCCAGATCGAGGGCATCGCGGGCATTGAGCTGGCCACCGGTGATGCCGAGATAGGCACCCACGCCAGGCGGCATGCGGTTGAGGAACCAGCTGGCACCGATGTCGGGGTAAAGGCCGATGGTGATCTCGGGCATGGCGATCAGTGTGGTCTCGGTTACCAGCCTTCGCGATGCACCCGCCATGAGCCCCAGGCCACCACCCATCACGATACCGTCTCCCCACACCAGCACCGGCTTGGGATAGGTATGGATGCGATAGTCGAGGCGATATTCCGTGGTGAAATAGGTTTCGGCATAGACACTGTCGCGTCCCGCACCACGATTCTCGCCCTCCTCGGTCATCGAGCGGTACAGGGCCACCACATCGCCACCGGCACAGAAGGCTTTTTCTCCACTGCCCTCCAGCCACACTGCCACGATGCTGCGGTCCACCGCCCACGCCTGCAGCTTGGCATCCAGCTGCCGGGCCATCTCAAGTGTAAGCGCGTTGAGCGACTTCGGCGCATTCAACGTAGCGATACCGACACGCCCCCCGTCCCGGGTCGGCAACTCGTCGAAGACGACTGCAAGATCCGTCATGCCGCTGTTCTCCTTGTCATTGCTGCAGCGCTTCGATCATACCGTCCGCCAGCAGGCGGCGGGCCACGATCACGCGCATGATCTCGTTGGTACCCTCGAGGATCTGATGCACGCGGGTATCGCGCACCATACGCTCGAGGGGGAACTCTCTCAGGTAACCATACCCACCATGCAGCTGCAGTGCTTCGTTACAGACATTGAAGCCGATGTCGGTAGCGAAGCGCTTGGCCATGGCACAGTGAGCGGTCGCTTCCGGGTCGCCCTGGTCGAGCCGCCAGGCAGCATGCCGCACCATCAGCCGAGCCGCTACCAGCTCGGTCGCCATATCGGCGAGCTTGAACTGCAGTGCCTGGAAGTGGGCGAGCTCACGACCGAACTGCTTGCGCTCCTGAAGATAGTTACGCGACAGGGTCAGGGCATGCTGCGCGGCACCCAGCGAACAGCTGGCAATATTGAGCCGTCCGCCGTCAAGCCCCTTCATCGCCAGCTTGAAGCCCTCGCCCTCTTCACCAAGACGATTGCCGACCGGCACGCGCACGCCGTCGAAACTGACGAGACGCGTAGGCTGGCTCTTCCAGCCCATCTTGTCTTCGTTCTTGCCGTACTCGATGCCCTCGGCATCCGCCGGCACCAGAATCGTCGACACACCGCCGGCCCCGCTGTCTGCCGCACCGGTGCGCGCCATGACCACCATGACATCGTTGGCTCCGGCCCCGGAGATGAACATCTTGGACCCGCTGATGACGTACTCGTCGCCTTCACGTACGGCCTTGGTCCGCAGGCTGGCGGCATCCGAACCGGAACCTGGCTCGGTCAGGCAGTAGCAACCCAGGCACTCGCCGCTGATCAGACGTTCCACCCAGGTTTCACGCAGCGTTTCGCTGCCCCAGCTGGCTACCATCCAGGCCACCATGTTGTGGATGGTAAGATAGGCGGTCGTCGCGATGCAGCCCTGGGAAAGCTGTTCGAAGATCAGCGAGGCATCCAGGCGCGAGAGCCCCAGGCCACCGCGCTCCTCGGGAATGTAAATGCCGAGGAAACCTGCGTCCCCAGCCCGGCGAATGACATCGACCGGAAAGTGCGACGTGGCATCCCATTCGGCAGCGTGTTCAGCCAGTTCTGCCCGCGAAAAGTCGGCGGCGGCTTGAACCAGCGCCTTCTGGTCATCGGTTAGGGAGAATTGCATGGCGGTTCCTCAACGTGTTTAGCGGACCAAAAATCCAGCAGGAGGTAACGGGCATGGCCAGCGCGACCGAGCTCACGTCAGCCAACCTAGCACTTGCTAGGTTTTATCGCATACATCCCTTGGTCGACAACCACTTTACGTTAACGTCAACGTCGTCTAGTGTTGCGGTTATGTGGAGGGACACTGCAAGACGTGCCCGCCAACTCATAGGAAACCAACAATGAGCATACAAAAAGCGGAAGCCACCCCACCGGTCAACGGCAGCCTGCCGCGGCAGCGTCGCACCTATTCCATAGGTGAACTGGCCCGGATGTTCGAGGTGACACCGCGTACCATCCGTTTCTATGAGCAGGAGGGGCTGCTGGCGCCCGAGCGGCGCGGTCAGACCCGCATCTACCATGAGAAAGACCGAGTGCGCCTGAAGCTGACCCTGCGTGGCAAGCGGCTAGGCTTCTCACTGGCCGAAATTCGCGAAGTGGTCGAAATGTATGACGCCATGCCCGACGGCAACGCACGTCAGCTCAAACGTCTGCTCGAGATCCTCGCCGACAAGCGCAACAACATGGAGCGTCAGCTGGAAGACATCCGCCTGATGCAGCGCGAACTGGACGATGTGGAGCTGCGGGCGCGGGAAGTGCTGGAGCGGCTCGATCAATACTGAGCGCTGCGCCACGGCAGCCCGGCCACGCCACTGACCTGCGGCAGCCCACCCTTCCGATACCGGCTCTCGACTATCGCATCAAACTGCCACAACAAGACGGGTAACACGATGACACGCCAAGCACTTGAACAACGCGTCCCGAACAGTTACGTCAGCGGTATCAGCGACACGCCGCTGAAGGGTGAAACCATAGGCGACTGCTTCGACGCGACGGTCGCCCGCTTTCCGGACGGCGAGGCCCTGCTGAGCCTGCATCAAGGCCTGCGTTATACCTGGAAGGAACTGCAGCAGGCGGTCAACCGGGCCGCACGAGCCATGCTCGCCCTGGGCGTCAAAAAAGGCGATCGGGTCGGCATCTGGTCACCCAACTGCGCCGAGTGGACCATCACCCAGTTCGCCACGGCCAAGATCGGTGCCGTTCTGGTCAACATCAACCCCAGCTATCGCACCCATGAGCTGGAATATGCGCTCAAGCAGTCCGGCGCCTCGACGCTGATTCTCCAGGGCAAGTTCAAGACGTCCGACTATGTCGCGACCCTGGCGGAGCTGGCCCCCGAGTTGCGCGACGGTGCCCCGAGCACCTTTTCCGCAGCCAAGCTGCCTGAGCTCAAGCGCGTGGTGTGTCTCGATGCCGATCTCGCCCTGACCGGCATGTTCAGCTGGCAGAGCATGCTGGCCCATGCCGACGACGTCTCCGAAGAACATCTGGCCGAGATTCAGGCCACGCTGCAGTTCGACGAGCCGATCAACATTCAGTACACCTCGGGAACCACCGGGGCGCCCAAGGGGGCGACTCTCTCCCACCACAACATTCTCAACAACGGCTTCTTCGTGGCTCGCACCATGGGCTTCTCCGAGAAGGACCGGCTGGTGATCCCGGTGCCCCTCTACCACTGCTTCGGCATGGTGATGGGCAACCTGGGTTGCGTGACCCACGGCGCCACCATGATCTATCCGGGTGACGGCTTCGAGCCGGAGGCCACGCTCAAGGCGGTTTCCGAGGAGAAGGCCACGGCGCTCTATGGTGTGCCGACGATGTTCATCGCCGAGCTGGAGCATCCCAACTTCGCTCAGTACGACCTGTCGACTCTGCGCACCGGCATCATGGCCGGCTCGATCTGCCCCATCGAGGTGATGCGCAAGGTCATCGAAAAGATGAACATGCAAGACGTCACCATCTGCTATGGCATGACGGAGACCAGCCCGGTCAGCACTCAGACCAAGACCGACGCTCCGCTGGAGAAGCGCGTGACCACGGTGGGTACCATTCATCCCCACCTGGAGGTCAAGCTGGTGAGCCCGGAGACGGGCGCCGTCGTGCCCCGCGGCGAGACCGGCGAGCTATGCACCCGCGGCTACAGCGTGATGCTCGGCTACTGGAACAACGAGGAGGCTACCGCCAAGTCCATCGACGCCGCCGGCTGGATGCACACCGGCGATCTGGCCACCATGGACGAGGACGGTTACATCGCCATCGTCGGGCGCATCAAGGACATGATCATTCGCGGCGGCGAGAACATCTACCCGCGCGAGATCGAGGACTTCCTCTACACCCACCCGGCCATCTCCGACGTCCAGGTGATCGGCGTACCCGACGAGAAGTACGGCGAAGAGGTGATGGCCTGGGTCAAGCTCGGTGAGGGCCAAAAGCTCAACGCCGACGAGCTCAAGGAGTTCTGCAAGGGCAAGATCGCCCACTACAAGATTCCGCGCTATGTGAAGTTCGTCGATGAGTTCCCGATGACCGTTACCGGCAAGATCCAGAAGTTCAAGATGCGCGAGGAGGCCACTCACGAGCTGGGACTGGCCTGATCGCACACGATTCGATCCGATAGAAGTGGTTGAAAGCGCTGCGCCCCTGCCAAGGCAGGGGCGCAGCTGTTTAGTTTATTGCTCACTCGCTATAGTCTGTATAACAAAATTTTCAACAACAGCCATACCGAAGAAGGTGCTGCCATGTCAGTACAACAACCCCCAAGAGCCGCAGGCCTGAGCCAGGAGCAACTGGACGCCTACTGGATGCCCTATACCGGCAACCGCCAGTTCAAGCGCGATCCACGCATCATCGTGGCCGCCGAGGGCAGCTACTTCACGGACGCCGACGGCCGACGCATCTTCGATGCCCTCTCCGGCCTCTGGACCTGCGGCGCCGGTCATTGTCGCCCCGAGATCACCGAAGCCGTCACCCGTCAGCTACAGCAACTGGACTATTCGCCGGCGTTCCAGTTCGGCCACCCCAAGGCCTTCGAGCTTGCCCACCGCCTGCGTGGCCTCACGCCACAGGGGCTCGATCACGTGTTCTTCACCGGCTCGGGTTCCGAAAGCGCCGACACCGCACTGAAGATCGCGCGTGCCTACTGGCGCAAGATAGGCAAGCCGACCAAGACCAAGCTGATCGGTCGCGCCAAGGGCTATCACGGCGTCAATTTCGGCGGTATCAGTCTGGGTGGCATTGGCGCCAACCGCGTGCTGTTCGGGCAAGGTATCGATGCCGACCACCTGCCCCATACCCTGCTCGCGGAGAATGCCTTTACCCGCGGCATGCCCGAAAAAGGTGCCGAGCGCGCCGACGAGCTGCTGGAGCTGATCGCCCTACACGATGCGTCGAATATCGCCGCGGTGATCGTCGAGCCATTGGCCGGTTCCGCCGGGGTAATCCCACCGCCCAAGGGCTATCTGCAACGCCTGCGTGAGATCTGCGATCGCCACGACATCCTGCTCATCTTCGACGAGGTCATCACCGGCTTCGGCCGCATGGGGTCCATGACCGGCGCCGAAGAGTTCGGCGTGGTGCCGGACATCATGAACGTGGCCAAACAGCTGACCAATGGCGCAATTCCCATGGGCGCGGTCATCGTCAAGGGCGAGATCTATCAGACCTTCATGGATCAGGGTGGTCCGGACTACATGCTCGAACTGCCCCACGGCTACACCTATTCCGGGCATCCGGTAGCCTGTGCCGCGGCGCTGGCAGCGCTGGACGTGCTCGAAAGCGATCGCCTGATCGAGCGTGTGCGGGAGCTGAGCCCCTATTTCGAGCAGGCACTCCACGGCCTCAAAGGCTCACGCTATGTCACCGATATTCGTAATTATGGGCTCGCCGGTGCGCTGCAGATCGAAGCCTACCCGGGCGAACCGGCACGGCGCCCCTACGAGATCGCCATGAAATGCTGGCACAAGGGCTTCTATGTGCGCTACGGCGGCGACACCATCCAGCTCGGCCTGCCGTTCATCGTCGAACGCGATGAGATCGATCGTCTCATCAACGTCCTCGGCGAGGCCATCGGCGAACTGGACTGAGCACACGAGCGAGCCGGATGGCCATCACCACCGGCTCGAGCACCTGAAAGTGGTAGTGGGGCCTAGAGCCCCTTCGGGGCGAAGATGCCCGGGGCGTTGCGCCAATACCCCTTGTAGTCCATGCCGAAGCCGAACACGTATCGGTCCACCACTTCGAGGCTGCAGTAGTCGGCCTTGAGATCAGGCACCGCCTTGCGGTCGTGGCGCTTGTCCACCAGAACGGCGGTGGAGATACTGGCGGCTCCGGCCTCGCGACAGTAGGCGAGGATGGCGGCCAGGGTCGCTCCCTCGTCGAGGATGTCATCGACGATCACCACGTGACGACCGGCCATGGGAACCTCGGGCGACACGCGCCAGAACAGCTCTCCGCCGCGGATCCCGCCTCGATAGCGGGTCGCGTGGAGATAGTCGACTTCGAGCGGAAAGCCTAGCCGGGTCAGCAGATGCCCGGTGGTGATCAGCCCCCCGTTCATGACGCAGTAGAATACCGGCAGCTTGTCGCCCAGGTCGGCAGTTATCTGCTCGGCCATGCGATCCAGCGCACGCTCCACCTCTTCATGACTGATCAGGCAGTCGGCGTTCTCCATGACATCGCGCATGCTTGCCAGGGACTGATGAAAATCGGCTTCGATTTTGGGCATGAAAGGCTCGTATCAATGAGGTAAACGACGTGAGTGAAGCGGGTCAGAGAGAGGCCATGGCCTCGAGTCTGGCGTGGACACGGCGCCAGCGACCCAACGCCTCGAGAGCGTCGATATCGGGGCGTGCACGGCCATAGCGCAGGCGCGACGCCCGGCGTGTGGTGCGACCTTGGCAGGCGTCGAGCACTTCCAATGCGGCATTCCGGTCGTTGCAGACCAGCACCATATCGCAGCCGGCATTGAGTGCCGCGAGGGCCCGCTCACCTGGCTCGCCGGCGAAGCCCGCCCCGGCCATGCCAAGATCATCGGAGAATATCGTGCCCTTGAAACCGAGCGACTCGCGCAGCAAGCCCAGCCAACTTGCCGAGAACCCCGCAGGGCGCGAATCGAAGGCGGAATAGATGACATGGGCGGGCATCACGCCATCCAGCCGGTGGGTCAGCTCGGCAAAGGGTATCAGGTCGTGCTGGCGCAACTGCTGCAATGGGCGGTCGTCGATCGGCAGCTCCAGGTGGGAATCAGCCGCGACGCTGCCATGGCCGGGAAAATGCTTCCCCACTGCCACCATGCCAGCCTCATGCAGCCCATCGATCAAAGCGCCCGCCATGCCTGCCACGGCCTGGGGGTTCGAGGAGAAGCTGCGATCGCCAATGACACTCGAGATACCGGAATCCACGTCGAGCACCGGCGCGAAAGTGAGATCGAGCCCGCATGCCGCCATTTCCATGCCCAGCAGCCAGCCGGTATCGAGGCACAGCCTGAGAGTCACTTCCGGGTTATCCGCAAAGTCGCGCCCGATCCGCCCCATCGCAGGCAGGCGTGTCACTCCCTCACGCAGTCGCTGAACGCGACCCCCTTCCTGGTCGATGGCCAACAACAATTCCGGGCGCTGTCGCCTGATACCATCGCACAGCTCGCGCACCTGGCGCGCATTCTCGATGTTGCGAGCAAACAGAATGACGCCCCCGACCTCCGGTCGCATGAGCATTTCACGCTCGTCGCTCCGCAGTTCGGTCCCTTCCAGATCTAGCATCACCGGGCCTAGGGTCTGGGTCATGAGCGAAGTCCTGTGGCCATCAAAGGGAGCTGATTCTAGACCAAAGCCGCCCCCGGCAACAGCTATGGGGAGTGGCCGACACGGCTACCGAACATGCTGGAGCGCCAGCGAGCCGACTGGTTCACTCGTGAAGCCAGACCGGGGTACCAGGCTTTGCCACGCCAAAGACCTCGAGCAGGTCGTGGTCACGCATGCGGATGCAGCCATGCGAACGCGGCTCCCCCATCGGCTGATCGGGCGGAGTGCCATGTAGATAGATATAGCGTCTCTGGGAATCGACGTCACCACCACGGTTGAAGCCACGCTCGAGACCGCACAGCCATAGAATGCGCGTGAGGATCCAGTCGCGTTCCGGATGGGCCTCGGCCAATTCGGGGGTATATACCTCCCCGGTGGGGCGTCGCCCGCGAAACACGCTGCCGAGTGGGTAGCCATCGCCGATGGCAGCCCGCACATAGTGCCAGCCGAGCGGCGTCGAACCGCTGCCCTCGCGCTGGCCGACACCGGCCAAGGCCGTGGATACCGGCCACTCGTTGCGTGGCTGATCGCCGAGATAATGAACGAGACATTGTCGACCGATATCGATTTCGAGCCAGCCCTCTTCCTGCGGCGGCAGCGTCTCGAGCCTTGGGGTATGCATGTTCAGCTTGCCTTCGAGGCGGGCAAGGCCGGTGGCGGCAAGGGTGCGTTCATCGCCGCCACCACAACGGGGCGTAAGCGGCGTATCAGGTCGCGCACCGACACATGCTCGTGGTAATCCTTTTCGGCGATATCGCGCAGCGCATCGAGGCCGGAAAGCGTAAAGATCACCGTTCCCAGCATGAAATGCAGGCGCCAGAAACGCTCGGCGTCGGGCAGCTCCGGCGTCGCCTGGCGCACCAGATCGGTGAAGCGGGAAAAGACACTGCCGTACTCCTCCTGGATATGGCGCCTCAGGTGCCCCTGCGCCTGGCTGTATGCCAGACCGAGCAGCTTCATGAACACCTTGAGACTATGCTTTTCCGCGGGCACCTCGAGCACGGTGCGGGCCATGGTTTCGAGCAGTTCCTCGAGGGGAATCGTACCACCGGCATGGCGCTCCTCGAGCTCGTCGAGGGCATGATGGAAGCGCACGGTGAAGGGGTCGAGATAGCGCGAGAAGACCGCCTGGATGAGGGCCTTCTTGGAACCGAAGTGATAATTCACCGCGGCGAGGTTGACTCGCGCCTTGCTGGTGATGGTCCGCAGGGAGGTTTCGGCGAAGCCGCGCTCGGCAAAAAGAACCTCGGCTGTGTCGAGAATACGTGTAACGGTGTCGGTCTGCGCCATGATCAGTTTCCGCTAGAAACAACTGTTTTAAACATTACAAAAGTCTACGTCATTATCTTTCATCACTCAATGTGTGCGTCTTCAATGTCGTTTAAAACGCGATATCGTAGCTGCGCGGCTTTGGCGCGGCGGCTTTTTACTGGATAGACTTCCATGCTGTATACTTGCACAATACCGCAAGACAGCTACCGGAGTTCGCCATGAGCCGCCCCCTCACGTCGCGCCAGCAGAACGTTTACGATTTCATCGTCAAGACCATGCACGAGCTGGGCTATCCCCCTACTCGCGCCGAGATCGCCCGAGCCCTCGGCTTTCGCTCGCCAAATGCGGCCGAGGAGCACCTGCGCGCACTGGAACGCAAGGGCGTGATCCGCGTCATCCGCGGCACCTCCCGCGGCATTCGCCTGCCAGCCCAGGAGAGCGATAACGCCACTCCCGAATCCGGCGGCGAAGGGCTGCCGATCATCGGGGAAGTGGCCGCGGGCAGCCCCATCCTTGCCGCCGAGCATATCGATCGCTACTGCCCCCTGCCCCCGGACTACTTCACTCCCCGGGCCGACTACCTGCTCAAGGTACGCGGCCTGTCGATGAAAGACGTCGGCATTCTGGAGGGCGATCTGCTGGCGGTACATCGCACCGAGCGGGTGCGCGACGGTCAGATCGTGGTGGCACGCCTGGAGGACGAGGTGACGGTCAAGCGCTTCCATCGCCAGGGGCATCATGTGGTATTGGAAGCCGAGAACCCCGACTTCGCGCCGATCGAAATCGACCTGCGTCATCAGGCGCTCGAGATCGAGGGCATTGGCGTTGGCGTGATCCGCGGTGGCAATGGCCAAGCGTTGGGCTGAAAGCTGGCTGCGCTCGGCCGGTAAGTCGTCATGAGCCGCAAGATTCTGCATGCCGACTGCGACTGCTTCTACGCTGCGGTCGAGATGCGCGACAACCCTGCACTGCGGGAGGTGCCGCTGGCCATTGGCGGCACCGCCGAGGGTCGCGGCGTGATCGCCACCTGCAACTACCCTGCCCGCGCCTACGGCATCCATTCTGCCATGCCCACCGCAAGAGCGCTGCGCCTGTGCCCCCATCTCACCTTGCTCAAGGGAGATTTCGACCGCTACCGCGAAGCCTCCCAGCAGTTGCTGGCCATCTTCCATGAGCTGACCCCGCTGGTGGAACCGCTCTCTCTGGACGAGGCCTTTCTCGACGTCACCGATGTTACCCGCTTTTCGGGCAGCGCCACCTGGATGGCGCGCTGGCTGAAGGAAGAGTGCCTCAAGCGGGTGGGAATCACGGTCTCGGTGGGCGCCGCGCCGGCCAAGTTCTTGGCCAAGATCGCCAGTGACTGGGAAAAGCCGGACGGGCTTACCGTCATCGCACCGGGCCAGGTCGACGACTTCATTCGCCAACTCCCCGTCACCAAGCTGCATGGCGTCGGTCCGGCCACGGCCAAGCGGCTCGAGGCGCTGACGATCGACACCTGCGAGGATCTCCAGCGCGTTCCGCTGGAGCGGCTACTGCAGGAATTCGGCAAATTCGGCAAGCGCCTGTTCGAACTGGCACGGGGGATAGACGAGCGACCGGTACGCATCGAGCGCGAGCGCAAGTCAGTAAGCGTCGAAACCACCTTCGCCACCGACCTGCCCACCGTTGCCGAGTGCCACGCCCAGCTGACACCTCTTTGGGAACGGCTAGAGGCTCGCCTGGCTCGTCACGGCCATCCACCGGTGGCGGGCACTTTCGTCAAGGTTCGCTTTGACGATTTCTCGCTCACCACTCTCGACAGTCGCGGCGGCGCTCCGGAGCTGCGCACCTATTCGACGCTGATGGAGCAGGCCTGGGCCAGAAGACAACGCCCGGTACGCCTGCTTGGGGTGGGAGTCAGACTGGTCCCGGACGACGCCAGGCGACAGCTGAGCCTGCCGCTCTGACGTCACTTGGTATCGATATAGCGATGGCTGTCGAAAGTGGCCACCCAGTGAGGGTGGTAGACCATCAGAATCCCGAGCAGCATGCCCGTGAGAAAGGCTTCCGAGGGCATCAGCAGCGGCAGGAACAGCGCATACTCCCTGGCCAGATATACCGCTTCGGGATCGCCGGAAGCCAGCATGATCATACCCAGGCCGGCAAGCCCCGTGCCGAGCGTGGCCAGTGCCGCACCAAAAAAACCGCACACGAAGAGAAACAGCATCAGGTTGTCGGGCAGGAAGCGATCCACGATGCGCCATATCGACACGCTGATCACGACCGGTATCACGCCGGTAATCAGCACGTTGACTCCCAAGAGCGGCCATCCCACCTTGCCCAGCAGTACCAGAGAGAGGTTTGCCAGCAGGTTGGTCACCAGCGCCATCGGCGCCTTGAAGATCAGCGTGAGCAGTGGCGTCAGCATCAAATGCAAACTCAACCAGTCGACCGACTGAGCCCTGAGCTGCCACAGCAGAACGACGGCGAGGCTCGCCGCCAGCCATCGATGCTGAAGAGCGCGGTCGCCTGACAGCGTTCGCCAGGGGAGCTGCGTCAGCCCCAGACCGACGATCGACAAGGCAAGCGCTCCACAGGCGATCAGCAGCCAGACAGGAAGTACCAATTCGGAAAACGTCATGCCGAACTCCCGACGGGATCAGGCAAACACCACCGTCTTGTTGCCATGGATTAGCACACGATCCTCGAGATGCCAACGCAAGCCACGCGCCAGCACCGCCTTCTCCACGTCGCGACCGAATCGCACCAGATCCTGAGGCGTATGGCAGTGACTCACTCGGTGAATGTCTTGCTCGATGATGGGTCCTGCATCCAGCTCCTCGGTCACGTAATGGCAGGTGGCACCGATGAGCTTCACGCCACGAGCGTGGGCCTGATGATAGGGCCGGGCGCCGGCAAAGGAGGGCAGGAAGCTGTGATGAATGTTGATGACGCGTCCGGCATAGCGCTGGCAAAGCCGCGGCGGCAGGATCTGCATGTAGCGCGCCAGCACGACGACCTCGGCTTCAAGCGCCTCGACGTGGCGCTCGACTTCATCGAAGGCTGCCCGCTTGTCCTCGGCCGCCACCGGCACGTGGATGTACGGCAGGCCGTGCCATTCCACCAGTCCTCGCATATCGTCGTGGTTGGAGATGACGCCGACGATATCGCCATCCATCTCCCCTGCCGTCCAACGATAGAGCAGGTCCACCAGGCAGTGAGACTCACGCGAAACCATGATCACGACCCGCGGCCGATGCCGGGTATCGCGCAGGGCCCACTCCATGTCGAATTCCCGCGCCACCGGCTCGAAAGCCTCTGTCAGCTCTGCCGCGCTCATGCCGATGGAGTCGGCAAGAATCTCGTAACGCATGAAGAAGCGCTCGGCTTCCAGGTCGGAGTGCTGGCTGGCTTCGGTGATGGAACCGCCGTGGCCCGCGATGAAGCCGGAGACACGAGCCACGATGCCACGGCGATCGGGGCAGGAAACGACGAGACGATAGTAGTGAGACATGGCCAACCCAGTGCTGGAGGGTAATCGGAAGCACGCATTGTAGCGGACTCGCCAGATCCCGACACGCCCGCCCGTGCCGGGCTCGCATTGGAAGGGTGGCGCCGATCCCGTATAGTGAAGACTCACCTGTCTGGTCATGTTTTGCCGATGTCTTCGAATCGCGTCACCATACGTCCCCGCCGCCGTAGCCCGCTCCACTTCCTGCCCTTGGGGGGCTGCGGCGAGATCGGTATGAATCTGGGGCTCTACGGGTATGGCGAGGACTGGGTCGCCGTCGACTGCGGCATGATGATTCGCCAGGATCTGCCGGACACGCCGCTCCAGGTACCGAGCCTCGAAACCCCTGAGGCGCTTGGTATCCATCCCAAGGCCTTGTTCATTACCCATGGCCACGAGGACCACATCGGTGCAGCAGCCTGGCTGTGGCCCAAGTGGCAATGCCCTATCTACGCCACTCCACTTGCCGCGGGGTTACTGCGAGCCAAGTTCCATGAACGCGGCTTGTCCAGCGACGCCATTCAGGTGATCGAAGCTGGCGAGGCACTGGATTGCGGCGCCTTTAGTCTGCGCTACCTGCCGCTTACGCACTCGATCCCGGAAAGCTGTGCGCTTTTGATAGCCGCCGGGGATTACCGCATATTGCATACCGGTGACTGGAAGCTCGACCCCGAACCGCTGGTAGGCCCGCCTATCAAGAGTTCGATCTTTCGTGCTCTGGCGCCGCTGGATCTGGTGGTGGGCGACTCCACCAATGCTCCCATGCCGGGCCATTCACGCAGTGAGGGCGACGTCGCCAGAGCCCTCGAGCACCGTCTTAGCCAGTGCTCGGGCCGAGTCGTGGTGACCTGTTTCGCCAGCAACCTGGCCCGAGTACTGGCCGTGGCGCAAGCAGCCGAGCGCTGCGGTCGCCGGGTAAGCCTGATGGGCCGTGCCATGGAGCGCATGGTGATGGTCGCCCGCGGCCTGGGCTACCTGGAAGAGATGCCCGCCCTGGTGCCAGTCAGCGACCTTGGCTACCTGCCACCCGATGAGGTATTGGTGATTGCCACGGGCAGCCAGGGCGAACCGCGCGCCGCCTTGAGTCGTCTCGCCCATGGGCGACATCAGAGTTTCGAGTTGATGGCCGGCGATACCGTGCTGTTTTCGGCCAAGGCCATTCCCGGCAACGAGTATCAGATCGAACGCCTCAAACATGCGCTTGAGCGTCTTGATGTGGCGATATGGGATGAGTTCAACCATCCCGAACTGCATGCTTCCGGCCATCCCGCGCAGGATGAGCTGCGCATCTTCTATGACTGGGTGAAGCCGAGACATTTGCTGCCGGTACACGGTGAACGGCGCCACCAACAGGCGCACCAGGAGCTGGCGGAATCGATGGGTATCCAAGCGCCCTTGGCACCGGTGAACGGCGACCTGATCCGCCTGGACGCGGAAGGATTGAGCCTGGAATCGCGCCACCCCCAGCGTCCTTGCATCGTCACCCAGAACTCCATCTCGCCCCTGCCGGGCCTTGCCGCGGATCGAGGTTCTTCGCGCCACGGCATGCTCTACCTGGCGCTTTCGATCGCCACGACGGGCACGGGCTGGACCCGCATTGGACGCCTGATGATTGATGCCCATGGTGTCAGCGCAATGGACGAAGAAAGTTTTACCGATTGGTTGGACGAGCGATTGGAGGCAATCGCCGTGGAGTCGTTGGCCGAGCTACGCTCAGCCCTGCAGCCCCAGATCACAGCCTGGATGGCACAACATCTTCGCCAACTGCCGGATATCCATCTGCAGTTGATTGCGGTTGAAACGCCCGCCTATCGTTGATGTCCCGGCGGAGAATTACCCGCGACTATCATGCCATGATTCAGGCGTACGGAAGGGAGCAACGCCCCTCGCCTTGCTCCCTTCCAACTTGCACCAAGCAGGCCGTATGAACTCTCAGGATCACGAGCCACTGGCATTCTTGGGCGGACGTCCACGCCGGCGGCGCGGCTGCTCTCCCACGAGATCTTCCACGGAGAGACCGGCATCGTTCATGGCCTCACGGATCTCAGCCAGCTTCTTCTCCTTGTCCGCTTCCTCCTGTTTGCGTAGCTTCTCTTCTTCGTTTTTCTGTTCAATGACCTCGCCGATCACATCGGAGAGCTTATGCAGCTGCTCCATGCTCAATTGACGAGCAGCGGCACGAGCCACGTTCTTGTTCCGGGCGATGCGCTCCAGGGTTTCGCTGGACATTGGCCTCCTCCACGCAAGAAAAAGACGAGTCAGTCAGGCCAGAGGCCCACTCGTCGAAAGTATATGCCGAATCACCCATTTGGCAAGAAAAGCCCTGGCCGACGATAAGCCGAATCACTGAGAAAAAGGACATCGACCTGACGGCTGACGTCGTCTTCAGCCGCCGGTCATGTTCATGAAGCGAACGATCTGGACATCGCCGTCCGTGGTGAAATGGTGACGCTCGGGTTTCAGAGGAAGTGCCTGCACGATAGCGCGCTTGAGCGCATCAATGTCGCCTGGATACTGGCGCAGTACGGCACGCAAATCCACCGAGTGCTCGTTGCCCAGGCAGAGCAGGAGCCGCCCTTCCGCAGTCACGCGCACCCGATTGCAACTGGCACAGAAGTTATGGCTGTGTGGTGAAATGAAACCGATACGACTGTCGCTGTCACTCATGCGGAAATAGCGTGAAGGTCCCAGCGTCGATTCCGTGGTGGGAATCAGCTCGTGTCGCTGCTCTATTGCTGCCTTGACTTCATCGCTCGAGCAAAATGTCTCGGCCCGCGAATGGTCGGACACATCGCCAAGCGGCATCTCCTCGATGAAGCTGAGGTCGACCCGCTCGGAACGAGCGAATTCGACGAGATCGAGCACTTCGTCATCGTTGCGCCCCTTGAGGATCACGGCATTCAGTTTGATACGTTCGAAGCCGGCCTCACGTGCCGCCTGCAAGCCCTCCAGCACACGCGACAAATCGCCGGTGCGAGTCAGGCGACGAAAGCGCTCTGGGTCCAGGGTGTCGAGGCTGATATTGAGACGCCCAAGGCCTGCCTCGCGAAGGCGCCGCGCCTGCTTGACCAGGCCCGCGCCATTGGTGGTCATGCCCAGATCGCGCAGCCCCGGCAGCGCACTCGTTTCCTCGATCAATTGATCGATACCTCGGCGCACGAGCGGTTCGCCCCCCGTCAGACGAATCTTCTCCACTCCCATCTCGACGAACGCCCGCGCCACCATACTCAACTCTTCCAGCGTCAGGATCTGCGCCCGGGGCAGGAACGTCATCTCCTCACTCATGCAGTATACGCAGCGGAAATCGCAGCGGTCCGTCACGGAAATACGTACGTATCGGACACGCCTGCCGAAGTCGTCGATCAACGCCGAAGGCAATGTCTCAGGGGATTTCGTCATTCTCGCTCTCCCAGCGGCTGGCATCACGGTGGTCCGATTCACGCTCGGCGACCCAGTAGTCGCCGGTGATGCTGTGCTCCTTTTTCCAGAAAGGAGCACGGGTCTTCAAGTGATCCATGATGAAGTCGCAGGCTTCGAACGCGGCTCTACGATGTGCACTGGCGACCACCACCAATACGATAGGGTCCCCCGGCACCAGCCGTCCAACCCGATGGATGACGCGCACCCCCTGAAGCGGCCAGCGAGCTTCGGCTTCCGTCACGATTTCTCCCAGTGCCGCTTCGGTCATGCCCGGATAGTGTTCCAATGTCAGCGCCGTTATATCAGGCCGCTCATTGAAGTCCCGTACCAAGCCGGTAAAACTCACTACCGCACCGATATCCGAACGCCCCGCAAGGAGCTGTTGCTGTTCATGGCCGGGATCGAAAGACGCCTCCTGCACTCGGATCATGCGCTCAGCCTCCCGTCACCGGCGGGAAAAAGGCCACCTCATCGTCATTGGTGATTGGCGTCGGATCCAGCGCCATGACCTGATTGACGGCACACAGCACCCGCCCTTCGGTGAGCCGAGCAAAGCGAGGGTCGCGCTTTACCAGCGCACTCTTCAAACCGCCGACATCGGTACTCGGCAAGCTGTCCAGCGGCAGAGTGAGATCGGCCACACCCAATTGCTCGCGCAGTTCGGCAAGAAATTTCACCCGTACGCAATGCGAGTCGATACCGCAACGGCTGCCTACCGAAACCTGCCCGTTAGCTCCCTCGCCGGTCACGATAGGCGCCGCTGTCGGGGCTCCCTGACGCTGGTAGTCACCCGACTTTCCACCACGCTTGGCATCCAGATGGATGGCGCCGATCTCCATGTCCTTGTCGACCGCCTTGCACATGTCGTAGAGCGTCAGGCAGGCCACCGAGACCGCGGTGAGCGCCTCCATTTCCACGCCGGTGCGGCCATTGAGGCGGCACGTGGCGACGACGTCGACACACGAGTTCTCTTTATCCAGATGGAAGTCGACGGTGACCTTGGAGAGGAGCAATGCATGGCAAAGTGGAATCAGCTCATGGGTACGCTTGGCGGCCTGGATGCCGGCAATACGGGCCGTGGCCAATACGTCTCCCTTGGGCAGCCCGCCCTCGCTTAGCAGCGCCAGGGTCTCGGGCTTCATCAGTATGTATCCCGAAGCGGTAGCTTCGCGGCGGCTTTCCGGTTTGTCGGCGACATCGACCATATGGGCCTCGCCGCGCTGATTGAGATGGGTCAGACTCATGTAAGACAGCCTCGGAATCGGTTGGGCAGTTGTCTGTTCAAAGCGTCAGGTCGTAGGATGGCGCGCATCACGAGGCATCCGTTCGGCGGGCCAACGGGCCGGCCAGGCGGCCACCCAGGCAGCGATGGCATCCAGGTCGCCCAGGTCGAGCCAATCGACACCGTGCGGCACGTCCACACGGGGCTGGCTCGCCACCGCCTTGACCCAGGGGTCCTCGGCCACGCGCAGCGTCTTGCCGAGGGCCTCACGGTAGAGCTCCAGCTTGGGCAAGGGCCAAGCCTTGAATCCCTCTACCAGAATCAGATCGGGCCGCTGGCTGCGCACCACCTCGATCAACTGGGCCAGGTCGTCTTCCTGGCGTTCAGGAGTTTCCATCATCATGGCCCACCTGGCCCTCGACGCAACCAGCATCGGGGTTGCACCCGCCTGACGCAGACGATGGCTGTCCTTGCCAGGCTGATCGACATCGAACTCGTGGTGGGCATGTTTGATCACGGCCGTACGCAGCCCCCGTGCGGCAAGTCTCGGCAACAGACTTTCCAACAGCGTGGTCTTGCCGGTGCCGCTCCAGGCAGCGATCCCCAGCAGCGGCAGTGCATCGTCGAAGCCAAGCGCGGCGTGCTTCGAGGTCGACATCAGGCTCGGCTCTCCTCGTTCGGGCGCATCTCCAGGCGCCGCTTGTCATCTTCACTGTTCAGGTTGATGAACGCTTCTGGGCAATCGCTGAAATCCACGCGGGTCCAGGCATGACGTTCGACCCAGTGACGAACCTTACGCTCCCCGGACGCCAGCGCGTCTCGCAGGTCACCTAGCAGGGAGCGCTCCAGCAGCAAAACGACGGGGTGCAGGCGTTCGCCATCGTGAGCCATGGCAATTCTGTGGCTGCCGACGCCCGCCGCCATACGTTCCACCAGGTCATCGGGTAGAAATGGGGTATCACAAGGGACGACCAGAACCCAAGGCGTGGCAGCGGCTTCCAGACCGCTGGCGATACCCATCAGCGGCCCCTGGTACCCCGATTCCCGGTCGGTCACGACACGACCGGCCAGATCACCATAGGTTTCCAGGTGGCGATTGGCGCTGATCAACACCTCGGCCACTCGGCCGACGAGTCGGGACTGCACGTGGCTGACCAGTGAGGCCCCCTGAAACGGCTCGAGCCCCTTGTCGCGACCACCCATACGCCGCCCCTGGCCTCCCGCCAGTATCAGGCCGGTCACATCGGTGAGTGGGGTCAACATGGCGTTGTCGGTTCGATTGGACATACCCCCATGATGCCTCAGGCGGCACGCCGCTACCATGACGCTGAAACAAACCTGGGCGCACAATGATCGCGATCATCTTATCCAAGGCGCCCTTAGCGGGTATCATGTGTCAAACAAATCGAACGAATCTGGGCCTGATATATGGATGGATTTGATGTAGGGACACGTCTGCGCGAGCTGCGCAAGACGCGAAAACTGTCCCAGCGTGAGCTGGCAAAGCGCGCCGGTGTCACCAACAGCACCATTTCACTGATCGAGCAGAACAGCGTAAGCCCTTCGGTCAGCTCCCTGAAGAAGATTCTCGACGCCCTGCCGGTATCGATCAGCTCCTTCTTTGCCGGCGACGAACCCTCATCGCCACGGGCTTTCTATCCTGCCGAAGAGCTCACCGAGATCGGCGATGGCTATCTCTCCTTCCGCTTGGTAGCGGCACGCCGACCGGATCGCAGCATGTCGATCATCCATGAACGCTACCCCCCCGGGGCGGATACCGGCGACGACATGCTCGAGCACGACGGCGAGGAAGGCGGCGTGGTGGTGGCCGGCGAGATTGAGCTCACCGTGGCCGGAGAAGCTCGCCTGCTGCGCGCAGGCGACGCCTACTACTTCGACTCCCGCCTGCCCCACCGTTTCCGCAACGTGGGCGACGAGGAGTGCACGATCGTCAGCGCCAACTCCCCGCCGACCTTTTCGGAAGGCGGCAGGGAGCTGCACCACACCTAGGCTCGATCGCTCAGGGCGTCACTCCTCTTCAGCCCTGGGCAGCAACCAATTCAGCACGATGCCAACCAAGGCGGCCAGGCTCACACCCTGCAGAGTGAACTGGCCACCGCCGAACTGCATGCCGCCGATGCCGAACACCAGGATCAGCGATACCACCACCAGATTGCGCGGTGCGGTCAGTGAGTGGCCGGCGCGCACCAGAGTATTCATGCCCACCACGGCAATGGAGCCGAACAGCAGGGTCATGATGCCGCCCATCACCGGGCCGGGAATGGTCTGCAGCAGCGCACCGAGCTTGGCCACGAAAGCCAGCGCGATGGCGATACAGGCCGCTACTACCATGATCTTCGGATTGAAGGCTCGGGTCAGCGTCACCGCCCCGGTCACTTCGGAGTAAGTGGTATTGGGCGGCCCGCCGAACAGCGCCGCGGTAGTCGTGGCCAAGCCATCGCCCAGCAGCGTGCGCTGCAGTCCGGGCTTTTCCAGGTAGTTCTTGCGCGTGACCGAGCCGATGGCCACCATGTCGCCGATATGCTCGACGGCAGGCGCAATGGCAACGGGGATCATGAACAGGATGGCCGCCCAGTGAAAGCTCGGTGCCGTGAAGCTGGGGATTGCCAACCAGGCAGCCTCCCGCACTGGGGTGAAGTCGACCACGCCCATCAGCAGCGCCAGGACATAGCCCGTCACGATACCGCCCATGATCGGCACCAGCCGCAGCAGGCCGCGGCCGAAAACGGCCAGCACCAAGGTTACCACCAGACTCACCATCGACAGCACGATGGCCTGGCCGTAGCCGATGTTAGCGCTGGTTTCACCCGTCGCCATGCTCACCGCCACCGGAGCGAGCGCCAGGCCGATCACCATGATCACCGGCCCTACCACCACTGCCGGCAGCAGCCGATGCAGCCAGGCCGTACCCTTCAGGCGAACTGCTTGAGAGATCGCCACATAGACCAGCCCCGCCGCCATCAGCCCACCCATGGTGGCCGATACGCCGAAACTGGCCACCGAGCCCTGGATCGGAGCAATGAAGGCGAACGACGAGGCCAGAAAGACCGGCACCGTCACCTTGGTCACACCGTGAAAGATCAGGGTGCCTACACCGGCGGTGAAAAGCGCCACGCTGGGGTCGAGCCCGGTCAACAACGGCACCAGTACCAGCGCGCCGAAAGCGACGAAGAGCATCTGCGCCCCGGTCAGCAAGATCCTGGGCAAGGATTCGGTAGGCGTCTGCGCAGCCGCCACGTGTTCGTTCATGGGTCGTTTCCTTCTTTTGTATCGTTTGTGGATTCGAAGGCATCCTGCCCAGAAAAACGCCCCTGGATCGCAATCTCAGGGGCAGCATCTTGCCTTTTTTGCCAATGACCCTCGCCGAGCACAGGCAGGTCGATGGCAAAAAATCATCTCGTGCCGAAGATCTTGTCTCCCGCATCTCCGAGGCCCGGCACGATATAGCCGTTCTCATCGAGGCGTTCGTCCACGGCGGCAGTGTAGATCTCGATATCGGGGTAGGCATCCTGCACCCGCTTGATTCCCTCGGGGGCGGCTACCAGGACGATCACTTTCATCTGCTGGCAGCCGCGCTCGCGCAGCATGTCCAGCGTGGCCACCATGGTGCCCCCGGTCGCCAGCATGGGATCGATGACGATGGCCAGACGCTCGTCGAGCTCACCGGCGAACTTGGCAAAATAGGGTACCGGCTCGAGGGTCTCTTCATCGCGATAGAGTCCCACCACGCTGATGCGGGCACTGGGGATCAGGTCGGTGACGCCATCGAGCATGCCAAGACCGGCGCGCAGGATCGGCACGATGGTCACCTTCTTGCCCTTGAGCAGCTTCACTGGAATCGGCTTGCCGCTCCAGCCGTCAATCTCCTGCTCCTGCAGCTCGAGGTCCTGGGTCGCCTCATAGGTCAACAGCTTGGCCAGTTCCCCGGCCAGCTCACGAAAGCTCTTGGTGCTGATGCCGGCTTCGCGCATCAGGCCGAGCTTGTGCTGGACCAGCGGATGTTGAATGGCATGGACGCTCATGACGGACCCCTTGGCGTGTTGGAAAGTGGCGGCTCTCACCGCAATGACGAGACGCGGGCATTTTACTCTTATCCAGGTGCGAGGTTAAGGCAGCCAAAACCCACGCATTCATGGCGTTTCCGGCAGCTGCCAGTCGATCGCTTCGCGCCCGTTGTCTTCGAGAAATGCATTGGCCCGTGAAAACTGATGATTGCCGAAAAAGCCACGGTGCGCCGAGAGTGGCGAAGGGTGCGGCGACTCCAGCACCAAGTGGCGCGACGTATCGATCAAGGCCTTCTTTTGTCGTGCGTGGCTACCCCATAGCAGGAACACGCACGGCTCGGCATGGGCATTGATGACTTCGATGGCGCGGTCGGTGAAGACCTCCCATCCCTTGCCACGGTGGGAGCCGGCATTGCCCTGCTCCACCGTCAGTGAGGTGTTCAGCAACAGTACGCCCTGCCGGGCCCAGGACTCGAGATTGCCATGACTCACCGGCCGGCAGCCTACGTCGGCAGCCAGTTCCTTGTAGATGTTGGCCAGCGAAGGCGGAACCGGAACCCCGGGGCGAACCGAGAAGCTCAATCCATGGGCCTGGTTGGGGCCATGGTAAGGGTCCTGACCCAGCACCACGACCTTGACCTGCTCCAACGGCGTCAGCTCGAAGGCCCGAAACCAGTTCGAGGAGTGCGGATAGATCACCTTCCTGGCGGCCTTCTCGGCAGCCAGGAAATCACGCAGCGCCTCCATGTAGGGGGCATCGAACTCGTTCCCCAGCCAGCGCTCCCAGCTTGCGGGCAATGGACAGCTCATGATTCGCTCCCCCGGTGGACGCCTAGCGCTTGACCTGATCGACCAGCGGCTCGACGTAAGCCACACCCATGTCCCACGGAAACTGGATCCAGCAATCCTGAGCCACCTCGGTGAGATACTGATCCACCAGCGGGCGCCCTTCCGGCTTGGCGTAGATGGTGACGAAGTGCGCCTTGGGCATCATTTCACGCACCTTGCGCGCCGTCTTGCCGGTGTCGACCAGATCGTCCACCAGCAGCCAGCCGTCACCGTCATGCTCCACTCCCTTCAGCGTTTGCAGGCCACCCTGTTCCATGTGGTCGTAGCTGCTGATGCAGACGGTATCGATCAGCCGCACGTTGAGCTCGCGAGCAATCAGGGCCGCGGGAATCAGGCCGCCACGGGTGATGGCCACGATGCCCTTGAAGTCGCGCTCGACCAGGCGGTGGCACAGCTCGCGCACATCGCGGTGAAGCTGATCCCAGGAAACGGTGAAGTGTTGGTGGTAGCGGGCGTTACTCATGGCGTTGTCACTCGTCCTCATTGAAGGAGCAGACTGCAAAGACACTGAAGCCGGCCTCGCGAATCTTGCTCGACCCGCCGATATCGGGCAGGTCGATGATGGTGGCGGTTTCCACCACTTGCCCGCCCGAACGGGTGATGAGCTTGGCAGCGGCCAGCATGGTGCCGCCGGTGGCGATCAGGTCGTCCATGATGAGTATCCTGTCGCCCTGGCGGAACGCATCGGAGTGCAGCTCCACCTCGGCCTGACCGTACTCAAGCGTGTAGGTCTCGCTGATGGTGCGAAACGGCAACTTGCCCTTCTTGCGTACCGGCACGAAGCTGCAACCGAGCTCATAGGCGACCGGCGCACCGATGATGAAGCCACGAGCATCGATGGCGGCGATAGCATCCAGCTCCATGTCCTGGTAGCGGTGCACGAAGCTGTCGATCAGCTTGCGAAAGGCCGAACTGTTCTGCAGCAGCGGGGTGATATCACGAAAATTGACCCCTTGCTGCGGCCAGTCGGGGACGGTTCGGATGACGGACTTGATGTAGTCGCCGTAAATGCTCATCGCAGCTCTCGGTGAGGAAGTGTCAGTCTAGGAACAGGAATTTCAGTACGAACAGGATCGCCAGTACCACCACGGCCGGGTTGAGATCCCGGAAACGGCCGGAAAGCGTCTTGATAGCAGCGTAGCTGATGAAGCCAAGCGCAATGCCTTCGACGATCGAGAAGGTCAGCGGCATGGCCAGCGCGGCGATCAGTACGGGCGCGGCGTCGGTGGGGTCGTCCCAATTGGCGTGCGCCAGGCTGCCGGCCATCAGCACCGCCACATAGAGCAGCGCTCCGGCAGTGGCGTAGGCCGGTATCGAACCCGCCAGCGGAGCGAAGAACAGGCTGATCAGGAACAGCCCCGCCACCACCACGGCGGTCAAGCCGGTGCGCCCGCCCGCTGCGATACCCGCCGTGGACTCGATGTAGCTGGTAGTGGTCGAGGTACCCAGTGCAGCGCCGGCCATGGAGGCGCCACTGTCGGCCATCATGGCGCGATTCAGCCGCGGCAGCTTGCCGTCCTTGTCGAGCAGGCCACCCTTGTGGGCAACCCCAACCAGGGTGCCGGAGGTATCGAACAGGTCGACGAACAGGAAGGCGAAGATGACGCTCAGCATCGCCACGTCGAGAGCGCCCATCAGGTCCATGGCCATGAAGGTCGGCGCGATGGAAGGCGGCATCGACATCAGGCCGCCATACTCGTTGTGCCCCAGCACCATGGCCAATACGGTCACACCGAGAATGCCGATCATCACCGCCCCGGTAATCTTCAGATAAGCCATGGCAGTGATGACGAAGAAGCCCAGCAGCGCATAGATTGCCGCTGGCTGAGAAAGATCGCCGAGGGCTACATAGGTGGCCGGATTGGAGACTACGATGCCGGCATTCTTGAGTGCGATCATGGCCAGGAACAAGCCGATACCGGCGGCGATACCAAGGCGCAGGGAGAGCGGAATCGAGTTGATGATCCACTCACGCACCTTGAATATGCTCAGCAGGAAGAAGCAGAAGCCGGAGAAGAACACGGCACCCAGCGCCGCTTCCCACGTGTAACCCATGCCCAGTACGACGCCGTAGGTGAAGAAGGCGTTGAGCCCCATGCCGGGCGCCTGTGCGATGGGATAGTTGGCCCACAGCCCCATGACCAGACAGCCGACCGCCGCGGCCAGACAAGTGGCGACGAATACCGCGCCATAATCCATGCCGGCTTCGGAAAGAATGCTGGGGTTGACGAAAATGATGTAGGCCATGGTCAGGAAGGTGGTGATCCCGGCGATGACCTCGGTCTTCACGCTGGTGTTGTGTTCTGTCAGCTTGAAGCGTTTTTCGAGTACGTTCTTCATTTGTATTTGCTTCCTGCGCACAAGGGCTGGCGTTCGGCCAGGGGCGAGAAAAGCCGCACATGGTACCCAAAGGCTGGCGGTGATGCGAGGCCCAGCAAGGATACGCAGTGCGGCCGGTTCGCTCTGTATAAGCAAACTCTGCGCCAGACGCCAGCGCAGCTACCAACGAAGACTTGACGAAACGGTTGTATGAACCGTTTCTCAAACACCGCGAGCCGCCAGCACGCGCTCTACGGACTCGACGATGGCTTGGGTTTGAGGATCGATTTCGATATTGACCCGGTCACCGGGCACACGGTCAACCAGGAGAGTACGTTCCAGGGTTTCGGGAATGAGATCGACGCAGAACTGAGGGCCGCGTGAGGCCGTGGCGGGTCTCGTCGCCCCGATCGTCAGGCTGATGCCATCGACCCCGATATAGCCCTTGTCGAACAGAAATCGGCCCAGGGAGTGAGGCACCTCGAACCACAGGCGGCGGTTGTTGGGCGCCTGATCGAGCTCAACCAGTTCCGCCATGGCCATCACATGTCCGGACATGGCATGACCGCCTATCTCGTCACCGAAGCGGGCCGCGCGCTCGATATTGACGCGATCTCCTTCGCGCAATGCACCAAGATTGGTCACGCGCAAGGTTTCACGCATCAGGTCGAAGCTGACACGCTCCCCGTCGATGCCGGTGACGGTGAGGCATACGCCGTTATGTGCCACCGAGGCACCCAGCTCGAGCCCCTGGCGCAAATGCTCGGGCAGGCTCACGACATGAGTGCGAAAGGCCTCGGCTTCTTCGATGGCGACGATCTCGGCCGTGCCCTGAACGATGCCTGTGAACATAGTGACTCCTGCGCGGCTCCCTGAAGCGGGAAAGACATTGGGAAGAGTGGAACGCAGTGTAAGAATTGGCTGGCGCGCCGTCCATCATAAGCGAGCGCGCCTCAGCGCCATCGACCAGAGATATCCATGGAATTTCTTCCTCTAACAGCAATATCTTCTGTTAAACGAAGCGCACAAGACGACCTTTCACCAGTCGCGTTGACACCCTACGTCTTTGGCCCTAATATGCCGCCTCACATTTCAGGCGCCGATTTGTACCCGGCTTGCGGGCGCCCACGATGAGGACAGAGAACCGTCGGTTCGATGCTCTCATCGTGAAGTGCAGCTAAAAGGGTGTGTCCAGCGTTGATGGCCACCCGTCAGGGTGGCCTTTTTTTTGGTCTCGGCTCTGCCTGCACGCGCCTCACCGGAACGGCCGTAGGATGCCAGATGATCACGCTACGTAACGTCTCCAAGATTTATCATCTCGATCGCCCCCGAGCCCGGCTGCCGTTCGTTTCGCAACGACATACCGCCCCCGGGCGCACGATCGAAGCGCTGAACGAGGTGGACCTGCACGTTCCTGCAGGCAGCATTCATGGTGTCATCGGCCTGTCGGGTGCCGGCAAGTCGACCCTGATCCGCTGCGTCAACATGCTCGAACGCCCCACCAGCGGCAGCGTCATCGTCGACGGCAAGGAGATGACCGCCCTCTCCTCGACCCAGCTCAACCAAGCTCGCCACCGCATCGGCATGATCTTTCAGCATTTCAACCTGCTGACATCGCGCAATGTATTCGACAACGTCGCCCTGCCCCTGGAACTGATGGGCATGAAGCGCAGCGCCATACGCGAGCGCGTGCTGCCGCTGCTGGAACTCACCGGCCTCTCCGACAAGGCCCGCCAGTTCCCGTCGCAGCTTTCAGGCGGCCAGAAGCAGCGTGTGGCGATAGCCCGAGCGCTGGCCAGCGAACCGCGGGTATTGCTGTGTGACGAGGCGACATCGGCACTGGATCCACAGACCACCGGCTCGATCCTGACACTGCTGCGCGACATCAACCAGAAGCTTGGGCTGACCATTCTGCTGATCACCCACGAAATGGAAGTGGTGAAGACGATTTGCCATCGCGTCAGCCTGATCTCGGACGGCAGACTGGTAGAGGAAGCCGAGGTCGGCGATTTTTTCACTGCACCACGCACCCGTCTCGGCCGGGAATTTCTCAACGACTTCCTGCAGCTGGAGCCCCCCAAGGCGCTGGTCGAGCGGCTCGAAGAAGCGCCCGGCGAGCGTACCCACCCGGTGGTACGCCTGGCTTTCTCCGGCGACGCGGTGTCGACGCCGCTGATCTCGCGATTGGCACGGGAGTGTGGAGTCGACGTCAGCATCCTGCAGGCCAAGGTGGAGTCGATCCAGGAACGTACCCTGGGACTGATGATTGCCGAGCTGCTCGGTTCCCCCGAGCAGACTCGCCGTGCCATCGACTATCTCGAAGCCCATGATCTTCACGTGGAGGTGCTCGGCCATGTCCAGCGCGATGATTGACCTGATCCTGAGGGCGACTCTGGATACCCTCTATATGGTGGCGGTTTCAGGCACCCTTTCGGCCCTGCTCGGCGCACCGCTGGGCGTGATGCTCTACGTCACCCGCCCGCGCCAGATACTGGCACGCCCGCTGCTCAACAAGATCCTGGGCATGGCGACCAATATCGGCCGCTCCATTCCTTTCATCATCCTGATGGTGGCGATCATTCCCTTCACGCGCATGATCGTCGGCACCTCGATCGGCACCAACGCCGCCATCGTGCCGCTGACCATCGCCGCCATTCCCTTCGTCGCCCGCCTGGTGGAAGGCGCGCTGAACGAAATACCGCCGGGCCTGGTGGAAGCCGCTCAATCGATGGGCGCCACCCCGTATCAGGTCATTACCAAGGTGCTGCTGCCGGAAGCCCGCGGCGGCATCATCACGGGCCTGACGATCACCGTCGTGACCCTGGTGAGCTACTCGGCCATGGCCGGTGCCGTGGGCGGCGGCGGCCTGGGTGACCTGGGCATCCGCTACGGATACAACCGCTTCAACCCCACCGTCATGCTGATCACCGTGGCCATCCTGGTGGTCATGGTGCAGGGCTTCCAGAGCCTCGGGGACCACCTGGTACGTAAATCGGATCGCAAGTGACGTAACACCCAAGGAGAACGACCCAAATGCAAGCAACCCTGACCCGCCTGCTCGGCGCCGCCACCCTGGCAGGCGCCACCCTGATCGCCGGCTGCGGCAACGACGACGGCGCCGCCGAAACGCGCTCGATCAAGGTGGGCACCATGTCCGGCCCCGAGTCGGAAGTGATGGAAGTCGCAGTCGCCATTGCCCGCGAGCGCTACGATCTCGAAGTCCAGATCATCGAGTTCACCGACTATGTATCCCCCAACGCGGCTCTGGCCGACGGCAGCCTGGACGCGAACGCCTTCCAGCATGAACCGTACCTGCGCAGCATGATCGATGATCGCGGCTATGACCTGGCCGTCGCCGGGTACACCTTCGTCTATCCGATCGGCGCTTACTCCGACCGCCACGACAGCATCGAAGAGCTGCCCGAGCGCGCCATCATCGCCCTGCCCAACGACCCGACCAATGGCGGCCGTGCGATGATCCTGATGCACAACGCCGGCTTGATCGAGCTGGACGACCCCGAGAACCTCGAGGCGACCCCGATCAATGTGATCGAGAACCCACAGGGCTTCCGTTTCCGCGAAATCGAAGCTGCCCAGCTGCCGCGCGTGCTGCCCGACGTCGACCTCGCCTTCATCAACAACACTTTCGCCCAGCCGGCTGGCCTGCGCCTGGACGAGGCCCTGATTCAGGAAGGCGCCGAGTCACCTTACGTCAACCTGATTGCCGTGCGTGCAGGCGACGAGGAGCGCGAGGAGATCCAACAACTGGTCTCGGCCTATCAAAGCGATGAAGTCGCCGCCAAGGCACTGGAGCTGTTCGACGGCGGCGCGGTTCCCGGCTGGCAGTAATGCGGCCAGGGGAGACGTGACGACGACGGGCCGGCGCATGCGTCGGCCCGTTGGCGTTTCTGTCACGCTTGAATCTCGTTTCAGGAGACGACATGACACATCCCGACTATCCCCTGCTTGCCCGCCAGCTCGAGGCCCTGCTCGATACTCGCGACTGGCTGGTCAACAGCGCCCAGACCTGCGCCTTCATCATGCAGCAGGTGCCCAATCTCAACTGGGTGGGGTTCTACCTGCAGCGCCACCCCGAGCTACTCACCCTCGGCCCCTTTCAGGGCAAACCCGCCTGCAACCCGATACCCTTCCACAAAGGCGTTTGTGGAGCCGCTGCCAGGAGCCTGCAGTGCCAGCGCATCGATGACGTGCATGCCATTGCCGATCATATCGCCTGCGATGCCGACTCGAACGCCGAACTCGTGATACCGGTGCTGGTGGAGGGTTCCCTTTGGGGAGTGCTCGATCTGGATAGCCCGCTCGTGGGCCGGTTCACGGCAGCCGACCAGGCCGGCATCGAAGCGCTGGTAGAGATCTTCGTGATGAAAAGCGATCTGTCTGGCTTTGCGTTCGGGCAATGAGGTCGAGCGGAAATGAAAACGCCCCTTGGCATTCAAGCCAAGGGGCGTTTTGCAATCTGGTAGGACCAAGCGGATTTGAACCGCTGACCTCCACGATGTCAACGTGGCGCTCTAACCAACTGAGCTATGGTCCTGTAAAGCGACATACGGCGGCAGAGTCTGGTAGGACCAGGCGGATTTGAACCGCCGACCTCCACGATGTCAACGTGGCGCTCTAACCAACTGAGCTATGGTCCTGCTGCTTGCCGTATTCTGGCAATTCATGCCTGCCGACGCTGCTATTGAGCCGCGCCAACGGATGCATATCTTACCGATATCACTGATTTTTGCAAGCCTCGTCCTCAGCTTTTTACGCGCTCCACCGCCTCGAGCCAACCTTGATAGAGCCGCTCGCGTTCGGTCTCCGGCATGCTCGGTATGAAGCTGCGTTCGCAGCGCCATAGCTCGGCGATCTCCCCCAGATCTCGATACCAGCCGAACTGAAGGCCCGCCAGGTAGGCGGCACCCAGCGCCGTCGTCTCGAGGACCGTCGGTCGGTCGACCTGCACGCCCAGCATGTCGGCCAGGAACTGGACCAGCCACTCGTTGGCCACCATGCCGCCATCGACACGCAGCGTCCCGGGCGGCACACCCATGTCATCACTCATGCAGCTCTGTAGGTCGCGAGTCTGGTAGCACACAGCCTGCAGGCCGGCGGCAACGATTTCGGCGATCCCAGTATCACGCGTCAGACCGAATATCGCCCCCCTGGCCTTGGGGTCCCAGTGAGGCGCACCCAACCCGGTGAAGGCGGGCACCAGGTAGACGCTATGGCCGTCGCGAGTCTGCTTGGCCAAGGCCTCCGTCTCGGCGGCATTCGTGAACAGCTTCAGCCCATCCCGCAGCCACTGCACGGCCGCGCCGGCCACGAAAATGCTTCCCTCCATGGCGTAGGTGGTCTTGCCATTCAAGCGATACGCCACTGTGGTCAGCAGGCGGTTGCGCGACGTGGCTGGCTTGGCCCCGGTATTGACGATCATGAAGCAGCCCGTGCCATAGGTGCTCTTTCCCGTTCCCGGTTCGAAGCAGGCCTGGCCCACCAGAGCCGCTTGCTGATCGCCCACTACCCCCCCGATGGGAAGCTCGGCGCCCAGCCACTGTGCTTCGGTGGTCCCGAAATCGTCGCTGCTGTCGAGCACGTCCGGCATCAGGCTGGGGGGGATGTCGAAGAGCGCAAGCAGCTCGTCATCCCATTTCTGGGTGTGGATGTTGAACAGCATGGTGCGCGAGGCGTTGGTGGCATCGGTGGCATGGACGCGCCCGCCGGTGAGACGCCACAGCAAAAAGGTGTCTACCGTGCCGAAGGCGAGCTCACCACGTGCGGCACGTTCCCGGGCGCCTTCGACGTTCTCCAGCATCCAGGCAAGCTTGGTTGCGGAAAAGTAGGGGTCGATCAGCAGCCCCGTGTGCGACTGCACGAGTTCCGCATGCCCTTCGTCTCGCAGCTGGCGGCAGAAGTCCGCCGTACGCCGATCCTGCCAGACGATGGCTTTGTAAAGAGGCTGACCGGTTGCCCTGTCCCACAGCAGAGTGGTTTCACGCTGATTGGTGATGCCGATGCCGGCTATGTCACTGAGTGCAACGCCCGATAGATCGAGCACTTCCCGGCAAGTGGCGAGCACGCTCTCCCAAATGTCCTGGGGGTCGTGCTCGATCCATCCGTCCTGAGGAAAGTGCTGCGGAAATTCGCGTTGCGCTACGCGGATTACATGGCCGTCGCGATCGAAAAGGATGGCGCGGGAGCTGGTGGTGCCCTGGTCGATGGCAAGAAGGTAGGCGGCCATGATTCATCCTGTCATTGTATGTTCGTTTATGATCACCAAGAGTACTCGACTATGTTCGCAATGCTTTACGACTTTCGTTGAATAGTGTTTCGATCGTCTGCCGCAAGCGTACCGAATCGCTTACACTCGACTGGATCGAAAGGGAGCCGTCATGAACCAGCAACAGCGCCAAGATGCCATCGTGGAGCTGGTACGCCGTCAGGGCTATGCCAGCATCGAGCAGTTGACCGAACACTTCTCCGTCACTCCGCAGACCATACGTCGCGACCTCAACGCCCTGGCGGAAGAGGGTATGATCCGTCGCGTCCACGGTGGCGCCGGACTCGAATCCAGCACGGTGAACACGGCCTACAGCACGCGCAAGAACCTCAATCTCGAAGCCAAACGACGCATAGCCAATCTGGTGGCCAGCCATATTCCCGATCACGCCTCGCTGTTCATCAATATCGGCACCAGCAACGAGGTGGTGGCAGAAGCACTGCTGGATCACCAGGGGCTCGAGGTGATCACCAACAATCTCAACGTCGCCGCCATTCTCCAGCACAAGGAGGACTTCAACGTCATCATCGCCGGTGGGCAGGTGCGTTCACGGGATGGCGGCATCATCGGTGAGGCGACGATCGATTTCATCAATCAGTTCAAAGTGGACTTCGGCATAATCGGCATCAGCGGTATCGACGAAGATGGCGCGCTGCTCGAATTCGACTATCAGGAAGCGCGCGTGGCTCAAGCCATCATTCGCAATTCCCGCCAGGTCTACCTGACCGCCGACCATTCGAAATTTCATCGCAATCCCGTCGTTCGCCAAGGCAACATTGCCCAGCTCGACGCACTCTTCACCGATCGCCAGCCGCCTGAACGTATCGTTCACCTGATGCAGGTGAATGAGGTAGCGCTGTACATCGCCTGACCCTTCTGCAGGAAATCCCCTTCGCCGATGAAAAATGTCGGCACCTTCGCCATCGCCCTTGATGTTCGCTTTCGATTGCTCTATGTTCGTTTTCAAACATGAACTGTTTGAAAGCGCAGCTCAACGCTGGCGAAACATCGGAGCCTCTCCCCTCATGGCGCATAACCACCTACTCGACATGTTCATCATTGGCGGTGGCATCAACGGCACCGGTATCGCCAACGATGCCGCCGGGCGCGGGCTTGCGGTCAGTCTCTGCGAACAGGGCGACCTAGCAGGCGCCACTTCCTCGGCCAGCAGTAAACTGATTCACGGCGGCCTGCGCTATCTCGAGCACAATGAATTTCGCCTCGTGGGAGAGGCCTTGCGCGAGCGCGAAGTCCTGCTGCGCAAGGCACCTCACATCATCTGGCCGCTACGTTTCATTCTTCCGCATCGCTCTCATCTGCGGCCTGCCTGGATGATTCGCACCGGTCTGTTTCTTTACGACTACCTGGGCAAACGCAAGACGCTGCCTGGTTCGCGTGGCGTTCGCTTCGGTACCGACTCACCGCTGAAGAACGACATCATGCGCGGATTCGAATATTCCGACTGTTGGGTGGATGACGCACGCCTGGTCGTGCTCAATGCCCTGCAGGCTCGTGAGGGTGGCGCGGAGGTGCTCGTGCGCACGCGCTGCACCGGCGCGTCGGAGGAAAACGGCATCTGGCGCATCGAGCTGGAAGACGTGCGAAGCGGCAAGCGTTTGGTACGCCATGCACGCACCCTGGTCAACGCCGCCGGCCCCTGGGTAGAGCGTGTGGTACGTGAACAGGCCGCACGCAGCTCTCGCTACAGCATTCGCATGATTCAGGGCAGCCATCTGATCGTGCCACGGCTCAATGGCGACGAACGGGCCTACATTCTGCAGAACAACGACCGCCGAATCGTCTTCGTGCTTCCCTACGAAGACGATTTCAGCCTGGTCGGCACCACCGACCGCCGCTATGAGGGCGACCCTGCCCAAGTGGCCGTCAGCGAGGAGGAAGTCGATTACCTGCTCGGCGTGGTCAATGCCCACTTCAACCGACAGCTGGATCGGCGCGACGTGATTGCCAGCTACGCTGGGGTGAGGCCGCTGTGCGACGACGAGTCGGCGGATCCCTCGGCCATGACCCGCGACTATACCCTGGCGCTGGACCAGCAAGGCGCCCCGCTGCTTTCGGTATTCGGCGGCAAGATCACCACCTACCGCAAGCTGGCCGAGGCCGCCTTGAAACAGCTCGCGCCCGCCCTGCCCGGTATGGGGCCGAGCTGGACGGCCGACGCCATCCTGCCCGGCGGCGAGATAGGCAATCAGGCAAATTTCATGGCCCGGCTGCTACACGACTTTCCCTGGCTTGGTGAGATGCGGGCGCGCCGCTTCGCCCGCAGTTATGGCAGCCTGTGTCTACGTTTCCTCGCCGGCGCCCAATGCGAGCAGGACTTAGGCGAGGATTTTGGCGCCGGTCTGACCGCCGCCGAAGCCGATTATCTCGTCGACCATGAATGGGCAACCACCGTCGAGGACATCCTGTGGCGTCGCACCAAGCTCGGCCTGCGCCTGACACCGCGCCAGGTAGAGCGTTTGAGCACCCATGTCGAAACCCATCGTCAAGTACTGGCGGCGTGATGGCGACATGCCGTAGGCTGAAGGAGGAATGACCGAACGGCCTAACAGGGAGCCACCATGCCCTTCTTCCAGCTCGCGCTTGGTGGCTTGGTCGCGCTCCTGCTCTTTGCCACCGTCATTGCCAAGTTACCACTGCGCTGGTGGTGGATACGCGCCTGCGAATTCCCCCGGTTGCAGTTGGCTTCGGCCGCTCTGATTGCCGCACTGCTCGCCTTACCTCTCGGTCCACCCTGGGGCTGGTTCCTCTCCGCCACTGGCCTGCTGGTCGTCGCTCTGCAGGCGCGCTTCATACTTCCATGGACCCGCTTGTGGCCAGTCCAGGTCAAGGATGCCGAACCGGGACAGTCTGCACCCTGCATCTCGCTGCTGATCGCCAACGTGCTGACGCCGAATCGGCGTGCCGCTGAGTTGATTGCACTCATTCACCAGCACGAGCCCGATCTAGTCCTGACCCTCGAATCGGATGCGTGGTGGCAGAAGCATCTCGATAACGGTCTCGAAGCGGCATGGCCGCACAGCGTCAAGATTCCCCTCGACAACCTGTACGGCATGCATCTTTATTCACGCCTGCCGCTGAGCGACACCCGCATCGAGTGGCTGATCCAGGACGATATCCCCTCCATCCATACCGACGTCACGCTCGAAAGCGGCGATGCCGTGCGCCTTCATGCGCTGCACCCGCGTCCACCCGCCCCGAACGAGAGTGAAGAGACGCTGTGGCGCGACGCCGAGCTGCTCCTCGTCGGCCAAGCGGTCCATCGCGACCCGATGCCCACCATCGTGGCCGGCGACCTGAACGATGTGGCCTGGTCACGGACCACGAGGCTCTTCTGCCGCATCAGCGGCATGCTCGACCCGCGCCGCGGTCGCGGCATGTATAGCACCTACCACGCGCGCTACCCGCTGTTGCGCTGGCCGCTCGACCACATCTTCACCACCGAGCACTTCACCTTGGTAACACTGGAAAGGCTGCCATACATTGGCTCGGACCACTTCCCCATCCTGGCCTCGCTCTGCTTTCGCCCCTCGCGTAGCGATGAACACGACACCCCCGAAGCCGCTAGCGAAGAGCGCGCATGGGCACAATCGACCATCAGCGAAGCCAGCGTTCGCGAGCAGAAGACATAGCGTTGCGTCAGCCTGGAATGCCGCCCTGGGTCAGGCTTGCCGGGTCCAGCAGACGTTCAAGCTCCTCGCGGCTCAAGTCGGTCTGCTCTTCGGCCACATCGATGATCGGGCGCCCGGCCTGATAGGCCTGCTTGGCAATGGCTGCCGCAGCGTCGTAGCCAATCACTCCGTTCAGTGCGGTCACGAGAATCGGATTGCGCGCCAAGGGGCCGGCCAGTCGATCCTCCCTCACACGGAACGTGGCAATGGCTCTCGCACCCAGAAGACGAGCCGTATTGGCCATCAGCCCAATCGAGGTCAACAGGTTGTAGCCGATCAGCGGCAGCATCACGTTGAGCTGAAAGTTGCCGCTCTGTCCCGCCACGGTAACGGCGGTATCCAGACCGATGACCTGGGCGGCAGCCTGGGCCGCCGATTCGGGAACCACCGGATTGACCTTGCCCGGCATGATCGAGCTGCCCGGCTGGAGCGCCTCGAGCTCGATCTCGCCAAGGCCGGCCAGCGGCCCGGAATTCATCCAGCGCAGGTCGTTGGCGATTTTCATTACCACACAGGCCAATCCCTTGAGCTGGCCCGACAGCTCCACGGCAGCATCCTGGGCTCCCAGGCTGGCGAAGAAGCTATCGTTGGGCGACAGGGTTAGCCCGGTCTGCTGACTCAGTTCCTGAGCCATGCGGTCGGCGAACTCGGGATGCGCATTGATGCCGGTGCCTACAGCGGTACCGCCCTGCGCCAGACGCGAAAGCCTGACCATGGCGCTGTCGATGCGCTCGATCGCCTGGCCGATTTGGCTCGACCACCCTCCCAGCTCCTGTCCCAGCCGTAGCGGCATGGCATCCATCAGATGCGTACGCCCGGTCTTGACCACCCCGTCGAGCTCGAAGGCCCGCTCGTCGACGGTGGCACGCAGTTGCACTAACGCAGGCCGCAGCTGCGTGGTGACTTCCAGCGCAGCGGAAAGATGGATCGCAGTGGGGATGACGTCGTTGCTCGACTGCCCCATGTTGACGTGATCGTTGGGTCCCACCTTGAGATCGTCACGACTAGCGAGGCGGGCAATGACCTCATTGACGTTCATATTGCTGGAGGTCCCGGAGCCGGTCTGGAAAACATCCACCGGGAACTGATCGTCGTGCTTGCCATCGACGATCTCCTGAGCAGCGGCGATGATCGCCTTGGCACGCTCCTCATCGAGCAGGCCCAGCTCCCGATTGACATTGGCCGCCGCCAGCTTGATGCGCGCGATGGCGTGAATGAAGGAAGCCGGCATCGCTTGACCCGATACCGGGAAGTTCTCCACCGCTCGCTGGGTCTGAGCGCCATAAAGAGCCGAACTCGGCACCTGAAGTTCGCCCATGCTGTCGCGTTCGATTCGATGTTCGCTCATTTCATACCCTCGTAGTTTCGTCCTTTCTTAACCATGGTGCCAAGAGACAAACCGTGCAAGCCATGGCGTAGCCCATGCGCCTGATGTGAATGTCCGCCCTGACTGATATTTATCAAGTTTGCCGCTTATCCCCGTGCAATCGAGTTGGAATGTGACAACTATCGTTGTCGCGCCATTACCCGCCTCCTAAGATCGCTTCGCCTACCCACTCATGGCACTAACGACAACGGCCCGGCTCGGGCAGAACACGCGGACAATATCTTTCATGAACAAGAGCCATTCCTTGCTTCTATTGCCTTATGAGCAGCTGACATTAGCCAATGCGCATGAGGCAGCCGAGCTTCAGCGCTATCGTCGGCTGACCCTCAGTTTTCTGCCAGTAGCGCCTCAGACGAGTCGATTGATGGCGACTCTGGGACTGCAGTGCGAGAAGCGTCTCGACACGCTGCGACAGACCGCCGCGCTGTTGGAGTTGGAAGCCTGCGTCAGCAAACATCCTTTCGCCCCGCCCAACTACAGCATGGCCCAGCGGCACTTCTTCGTTGTCGACCACAGCATGGCGAGCGAGGTCATCGAACAGACCGTACGTACTGCGGTCGAGTCGAAGAACTTTTTCGAATGGCTGCTGAATACCAACGCCACTCCGGAATTGCATCAGCCACTGGTTGACTTCGTCAGGGAAAAAGAGGGTGAGAGCCGTGTCCTGCTCGAACACTGGGAGCAGCACCGAACGCCCAGTCTCATGCAGCGGGCCTGATCGATCAGAGTGACTCAAGGCCTCTTCTGACGCCTGCCAGTGGAAGAGGCCAGCCGCTCGAGTCGAGCGAGGTCAAGAAGATGATAATCACGACCCTGTACCTGCAGCAGTCCCTGGGCCTGGAAAGCCGAAAGCATCCTGCCCACGGTCTCCTGAGTCAGCCCCAGATAGCTGCCGATCTCGTTGCGCGACATGGGCAGGCGAAATTGGCGCGGCGAATATCCCCGACGCCGAAAACACGACGATACGGTCATCAAGAAAAACGCCAACCTCGCTTCGGCCGTGCGAGACAACAGCTGATGCAGGCTCACTCGTTCATCGTGAATGGCGCGGCTGATATTGCGCTGGAGATGGGTGCGCAGCTCGGGCAACCGCTGCATCAGCGCCTCGAACCGCCCGAAAGGAAGCTTGCAGAGCGTCGTCGTTTCCAGCGCGATGACAGAACCGGGATAGCGACCCCGGCCTATGGCATCGCAGCCGATGATATCGCCGGGAAGCCAGAACGCCGTCAGCAGATTCTCGGACCCCTCGACTGCAGTTTCTTGTTTGAGGGCTCCGCTTCGTACCGCATAGAGACTATCGAACGGCGCCTCCTGCCGGCAGAGCACATCACGCTTTTCCAGTCGGATGGGGGGGAAGACCATTTCGTCGAGCAGCGTTACCTCCTCGGACGACAACCCTTGTGGAATGCACAGTGCACTCAGATAGCAAGAGAGGCAGCTAATGGCCTCCGGCTTACCACCATGTCCATGACTGCCATAGCTCGACATAGTCGGCACTCCACTCCATGGGATAGAGACATTATAGAAGCCCGACGCGCCCAGGCAGTTTGAGTTCTTTCATGCTTCCCTTGAAGCGAGGCCAAAGTGGTTGCGTCAATGTCATGACAAAAATCATGCTGCACAGAAAGTTACAGCTGCCTAGTGTTAACGCTGCAACGCGCAGGCAAAGCGACGCCTCTGGAAAAGGGACGCGTATCAAAAGGGAACCTAGCCATGCACAAGACATTCTGGATGACGTCTGACATTCTCAGCCAACTCAATCCCAATGCAGGCATGCTACTGGTACGTAGCCTCTGGGAATATTGTCCCGAACAGATGTTCATATTGCGGGTAGAGGGGCCGAGCGAGTTCGTGATCGAGGCCATGAACCCTACGCGGCAAGCCGTCCTGGGTGAGTCCGCCGCGCTCATTGGCAAACCCATCGAGCAGTTGGTCCCCGCCTCGGAATGCCAGGGCGTCGTGGCTCACTTACGTCGTTGTGTGGAGACGCGCTCCCCGCTTAGCTACGAGGAGAGCTGTGGCTATCATGAGCTGAACGGTGGCTCTCTCCACGCCCATTGGCAAACCCTGCTGATTCCTATCAGCAACCAGGAAGGGGTCGTGACCCATGTGTTCGGTATATCGCGGGACCTGGCCCTGATGTCGCCTGGAGTCGGCAGTGGCGGCTCCCAGTTCTGCGAGCTGGAACAGCGCGTGCATGAACGCACGGCGGAATTGCTCGCGGCCAACGAGAGGCTGACCTATCTCGCAAGCCACGATCACCTGACCGGCACCTATAACCGCCGCTACCTGCTGGAAATGGCCGAGCTGGAGCTCAGACGCGCCTTTCGTTACCAGCAGCCGATGTGTCTGTTGATGCTCGATATCGACTACTTCAAGGAGCTGAACGACACCCACGGCCATCTGGAAGGCGACGAAGCGCTGTGCTGTTTGGCACGGACGATCATGGCGACCGTACGCGAGTGCGATCTCGTTGGCCGCTATGGCGGCGACGAATTCCTTATCCTGATGCCTGAAACCACCGCCAGCGGTGCCCAGGAATTCGCCGAGCGGCTGCGTATCACTCTCAGCCAGACGACACGATTGACAATCAGCATCGGCATCGCCTGCCTGGAGCCGGGGGACGATCTCGTCGTCGACCTGATCGATCGCGCCGATAGCTTGTTGTTGCAGGCCAAACGTAACGGACGCAACCGCATCGAGTACGCTGCGTAGCAACGACAAAGGCTCACAAGAAAGCGCTGCATTGGCTTACAAAAGAATATTGCAGCGCAAAAACAACTTTGTTATGTTGCATTGCAGCAGAACGGGTTTCCCGTTCGATACCAACGTGAAATCCGGAGATTGCCACATGATGAAATCATTCAGCTTCGACACCAAATCTTTTGAGGCGATGATGATCGGCCCGGCTCGCGCCTACGCCGCCCTGAGCATCGACTACACCTCAAAGCTACTCGGCACCCAGCTCGAGTCCGCCAAGGCCTACGCCGATACCAGCCTGGCCCAGGCCCGTGCGCTGCTCGACGTACGCGATGCCGATGGTCTGCGCAGCTATATCGAAGGCCAGCAGCAGGTCGCCAAGGACGTGACCGAGCGCTTCAAGAGCGATGCCGAGAAAGCCGTCTCTCTGCACCAGGACTTCTTCCAGCAGAGCCAGAAGCTCGCCGAAAGCAGCCTGCAGCAAGCTCAGAAGACCGCATCTAGCCAAGCCGCCAAAGCCTGACACTGCGGTACCGCTTCGACGAAAGGCCCGCCGGACGATGTCCGGCGGGCCTTTCGTCTGTTGAGTGCTAAAGCGCTGTGCCGCCAGGTTTTCATCGTTTATGCTCAAGGCGCACGGGCACAGCAATGAGGATGCATGCGAATGAAAGCCTGGTTACCCGTGGCCCTGCTGGGCCTCACCCTTGCCGGCTGTCAGATGATGGAACCGAGTCCACCACGCGAAGGAATCGAAGTCATCGATATCGGTGAGCCGCATCGACCCGATGCCGAAAGACCCGATATGGAGCGCCCTGCCCCGTCGCCGGGACGCATCGCACGTCAGGTGGCCTTTCCTGCAGCAGAATATGCCTCGCTGCCAAAAGCGGGCACCGCCGCCATCAGTGGCAGGCTGAGCATGAACGGTGCGCCCGGCGCAGGAGAAACCATCTCCGTGGCGCCCGTGACGACCTACTCCGCCGAAGCCGCCGAGCATGCGCTGGCAGGCCAAGCGGTCGAGCCTGCCGACCCCCGCGCGCGGGAATATACCCATACGACGCGAACCGACGGCAATGGAAACTTTACCCTGCAGGGGCTTCCCGCCGGGGAATTCTATCTCTCGGGAAGCATGGTCAATCCTGCCAACGGTCAACGTCAGGTCGTGCTTCGCCAGGTCTCCCTGCGCAATGGACAGCGACTCGACGTCAACCTGAGCCGCTGAGCCAAGCTACCAGCCCAGCGCCTGCTTGACGAAAGGGATGGTCAACTTGCGCTGGGCGGATAGCGAAGCGCGATCGAGAACGGCGAGTTCTTCGAACAGATCGTCGAGCCGGCGCGAACCGCGATGCAGGATATAGCGTGCCACTTCGTCGGGCAGCTGCATGCCGCGTATGCGAGCGCGCAGCTGCATGGCCTGCAGTCGCTCACTATCGTCCAGCGGCTGCAAGTGGAAGGTGACCCCCCAAGTCAAACGCGAAGCCAGGTCGGGCAACTTGACCGGCAGCTGGCGCGGCGCGGCGGCGGCTGATACGAGCAGCCGCTTACCGGCGTCACGCAGCCGATTGAAGGCATGAAACAACCCCTCTTCCCATCGCTTGCGCCCTATCACGCTATCCATGTCGTCTATAGCCACCAGGTCCAGTCGCTCGATATTTTCCAGCATCAGGGGGGGGAAATGCCCCAGCTCCTGAAGCGGTAAGTAGAGCGCACGCAAGTCACGATCCGTTGCTGCGTGGCAAGCCGCCTGGAGAAGATGACTGCGCCCGCTCCCGGGCGCTCCCCACAGGTAGACGAAGGGCTCTCCGTCGACATCGAGCTGGCGCGAGAGACGGTCCAGCAAGCCCGCGTTGCCCGCCGGAAGAAAGCTCTCGAAAGTGGCATCGTCACGCAGCCCCACACCCAAGGGCAACTGCGCAGGCGCTCGGCTCATGGTGGATCCTCGCTGCGACGCTCTTTTGTATCGGCGTCGTAAAGGCTGCTGCGTTTGTAGCGTTCATGCAGTTCGCGCAAGAGTACCATGATCACGGCCGCCGCCGGCAGCGCCAGGAGCACCCCGGTGAAACCGAATAGATTCCCCCCCGCCAGCACGGCGAAGATGACCGCCACAGGATGCAGGCCGATACGATCGCCCAGCAGCTTGGGCTGGAGCACCACGCTTTCGATGATCTGCCCGATGGAGAAAACGACGCCCACCCCGAGCAGCGCCAACCATGAGTCGAACTGAAAGAAGGCGACGATGAGCGCGACGCTGATACCGACGATGAAACCGAGAAACGGCACGATGCTGGCCAACCCTGCCACCATGCCGATCAGCAGGCCGAAACGAAGCCCCATGAGGGTCAGCCCGAGGGCGTAGATCGCCCCCAGGGTCAGCATCACCATCAGCTGCCCCCGCAGGAAGGCGGAAAGCACTTCATCGCAGCGCTGGCTCAAGCGCACCGCATCCGGCTCCAGGCGGCGGGGGACCATGGAGCGCAGATTGATCAACAGCCGCTCCCAATCGAGCAGCAGGTAGAAGGTGACAACCGGAATCAAGGCAAAATAGGTGACCCAGGCCAAGAACGCCGCGCCGGAACGACCCACCTGCCCCAGGAACTGGGCCAGATAGCCGCCGGCATCCTGCCAATGCTCAGCCATCGTCTGCTGCACGTCGTCCAGCCCTGCGGCCATGTCCAGGCCCGTCCAGCCCTGTATCTGCGGGGCCAGCACCGTTTCCACCCACTCGAAGATGCCCGGAACCATCTGCCCGAACTGGCGTAGTTGCTGCACCAGCAGCGGAATCAGTACCAGCAACGCCACCACCAGCACCAGCGTCATGATCAGGAAGACCCCGCATACCGCGAGGGTACGTGACATGCCCAGGCGCTGGAGCCGATTGGCCAATGGGTCAGTGAGGTACGCCAGTATCATGCCGGCGATGAACGGCATCAGCATCGTTTCCAACTGGAACAGCAGCCACACCATGGCCACCGCACCGATCAGGACCCACCATTCTCTACGCATCACCCCTCCCTGCGTTAACGTTCACGGCGATGCGAGCCGTGCGTCGTGATGCTACAATTCCGGCCCGATCTTGCCCACTGCTTCGGCCTTCAAGGTGACCGCTGCCTTGCGCCGACCGCCGGACCACTAACTACGTATTCTTCTTCGTACAGGACAGGCCATGACCGATTCCACCTCTCCCGACAACGCCAAGGCATCGCTGAGCTACAAGGATGCCGGTGTCGACATCGATGCCGGCAATGCCCTGGTCGACCGTATCAAGGGCGTCGCCAAGCGCACCATGCGCCCCGAGGTGATGGGTGGGCTGGGCGGCTTCGGCGCCCTGTGCCAGCTCCCTAGCGGCTATCGCGAACCGGTTCTGGTCTCCGGTACCGACGGCGTGGGGACCAAGCTGCGCCTGGCAATGGACCTCGGCCGCCATGACACCATCGGTATCGATCTGGTCGCCATGTGCGTCAACGATCTGGTGGTGGCCGGTGCCGAGCCGCTGTTCTTCCTTGACTACTATGCCACGGGCAAGCTCGATGTGGACATCGCTGCCGATGTGGTCGCCGGTATCGGTGAAGGCTGCGAGCGGGCCGGCTGCGCCCTGGTAGGTGGCGAAACCGCCGAGATGCCGGGCATGTACGAGGGCAGCGACTACGACCTGGCCGGATTCTGCGTCGGCGTGGTGGAGAAATCCGAGATCCTCGACGGCAGCAAGGTCGGCGAAGGCGACGTACTGCTCGGCATCGCCTCCAGCGGTGCACACTCCAACGGCTACTCGCTGATCCGCAAGATCCTCGAGGTCAGCGGCGTGTCGCTGGACACCGCCATCGACGGCCAGCCACTCGGCGATGCCCTGCTCGCCCCCACGCGCATCTACGTCAAGCCGCTGCTTTCGCTGATCAAGGAGAGCGGTGTTCCGGTACACGCCCTGTCGCACATTACCGGTGGCGGCCTGTTGGAAAACATCCCCCGCGTGCTGCCCGAATCGCTGGCGGCTCGCATCGACGTGAAAAGCTGGACCCGTCCCGCGCTGTTCGACTGGCTCCAGCAGCAGGGCAACGTGGCTGAGCTGGAGATGTATCGCGTGCTCAACTGCGGCATCGGCATGGTCATCGTCGTGCCCGCCAGCCAGGCCGACCAGGCTCGTGCGCATCTCCAGGCCCAGGGTGAAACGGTCTACCGCATCGGCGAGATCGTCGCTCGCAGCGAGGGCGAGGAAGCGGTTCTACTGGAGAACCTCGAGGCATGAGCGAGAGCTACGCGGATACTCTCAACGACCTGACGCCCGAGCTCACCGGTGCGCGTCGGGTCGTGGTGTTGATTTCGGGCAATGGCAGCAACCTGCAGGCGCTCATCGACGAGCAGACCCACGACCGGCTGGGCGGCGAGATCGTCGCCGTGATCTCCAACGTCGCGGATGCCTACGGCCTGCAGCGTGCCCGTGACGCAGGTATCGATGCAGTGGTGCTGCCCCACGGCGAGTACGACAGCCGTGACGCCTACGACGGCGCCCTGATCAAGGTGATCGAGCGACACGAGCCCGACCTGGTGGTGCTGGCCGGTTTCATGCGCATCCTGAGCACGCGCTTCGTACAGCGCTTTCACGGTCGCATGCTCAATATCCACCCTTCCCTGCTGCCAGCCTATCGCGGCCTTGGAACTCACGCCAAGGCGCTGGCCGATCGCGTGACCGAACACGGCTGCAGCGTGCACTTCGTCACCGAAGAGCTCGACGGCGGCCCGGTAGCGATCCAGGCCGTGGTGAAGGTCAGTGAAGGCGAGACCGAAGACAGTCTCAAGGAGAAGGTGCACGCTCGCGAGCACCTGATCTACCCCATCGCGGTGAAGTGGTTCCTGGAAGGACGCCTGCGCCTCGAAGGCGAGGCCGCCCTGCTCGACGGCACCCCGCTGCCGCCCCAGGGGCTACGCCTCTCCCACGCCGATGCCGCCGAAGAGCTAGACGAAGAATAGAGAGTTAGGTGCGGGGCAGAGTCACTCCCCTCTGCCCCATATACTTGCCGCCGCGATCCTTGTAAGACACCTCACACACCTCGTCGGATTCCAGGAACAGCATCTGCGCCACGCCCTCGTTGGCATAGATCTTGGCCGGCAGGTTGGTGGTGTTGGAGAACTCCAGGGTCACATGCCCTTCCCATTCCGGCTCCAGCGGTGTCACGTTGACGATGATGCCGCAGCGAGCGTAGGTCGACTTGCCCAAACAGATGGTCAATACGCTGCGTGGGATACGGAAATACTCCACGGTGCGCGCCAAGGCGAAAGAGTTGGGCGGGATGATGCAGACATCGCCCTTGATGTCGACGAAGCTCTTGTCATCGAAATTCTTGGGATCGACCACCGCCGAATGGATGTTGGTGAACACCTTGAATTCGTCAGCGCAGCGGACATCGTAGCCGTAGCTGGAGGTGCCGTAGGAGATCACCCGTTGATCGTTCACATAACGCACCTGATCGGCTTCGAAGGGTTCGATCATGCCATCCCGCTCGGCCATGCGGCGGATCCAACTGTCGGGCTTGATGCTCATGGGGCGTCCTGAGAAGTTGTGCCGAAGAATGAAGTAGGGCCGCTATCATAACGGCCCTAGGTGCACTCGTCACGATCCATGGCCAACGGGCCGGACCGAGTCAGTCACTGAACGAAATGCTCGGCCCCTCGCTCGGCGACTGGCCACCGAGTGTCTCCGCGATCTGCCTTGCCATGTCGCGGAAGGTGCTCGTCACCTCGCTTTCGGGGTCGGCAATGACCGTGGGCCGGCCGCTGTCTGCCTGCTCGCGTATCGACAGTGCCAGTGGCAGCCTACCCAGTACGCGGGTCTCGTACTCGCTGGCAATACGCTCGCCGCCGCCTTCGCCGAAGATCGGCTCGGCATGGCCGCAATTGGAGCACACGTGCAGGCTCATGTTCTCCACCACGCCCAACACCGGCACGTTTACCTTGCGGAACATTTCGATGCCCTTGCGCGCATCGAGCAGGGCTATGTCCTGCGGCGTCGTCACGATCACCGCGCCGTCTACCGGCACCTTCTGAGCCAGAGTCAGCTGAATGTCGCCGGTACCCGGCGGCATGTCGATGAACAGCACGTCGAGATCCTTCCATGCCGTTTGCGTGAGCAGCTGCTGAAAAGCGCCGGCCACCATGGGACCGCGCCATACCATCGGCTCCCGGGTATCGACCATGAAGGCCATCGACATGGCTTGGACACCATGCATCTCCAGTGGCCTGAACTTGTTCTCGCCGGCCTGCTGTGGCCTGACACCTTCCGGAGCGCCCAGCATCTGCGCCTGGCTTGGGCCATGAATGTCGGCATCGAGGATGCCGACCCGATAACCCTCGGCCACCATGGCCAGTGCCAGGTTGACGGTGACGGTGGACTTACCCACCCCGCCCTTGCCGGAGGCTACGGCCACGATATGCTTGACCCCTTCGATCACGACTGGCTCCTTGTGCTGCAAGTGGTGTGCTGCAAATGACGCTTGTACCTGGCCCAGTATAACGCGCCAATGAATGAGAAGAGCGAGTCGCCGTCACTTGGCGACACCCTGAAACAGCGTGCGGCGAGCCATGGCCCGCCGCACGCTGTATCGCCAGTGTCGTCAGTTGCGCTCGTTTTCAGCGTTCTGCTCTTCGTCTTCGTCCTCGTCTTCGTTATCCTCTTCCTGCTGACCTTCCTGCTGAGCTTGCTGCTCTTCCTGCTGAGCTTGCTGCTGTTGCTGCTGACCTTGCTGCTGCTGTTGCGCCGGCTGTTGTTGCTCCTGCTCGGCGGCTTCGGTGCGTAGCTCTAGCTCGGCCAGGGCATCGCGCCACTGGGCCAGCTGCGCCTCGATCTGCTCGAGCTGCTGACGACGACGGTCAACCTGGGCTTCGACATCCTGAAGCTCGCTCCGCCCCGACTCGATCTGTTCAGCCAACTCGTCGCGCTCTTCACGAATGGTCTCGGTTTCGGACACGGCCGCGTCGCGTTCGTCGCGAGTCTCGCCAACCTCCCGCTCGACCTCGCTACGCCAGGCTTCCAGCGCTTCGATATCGTTCTCCAGAGCTTCGAGCGTCTGCTGCCGCTCCTCGATCGCCTCGTTCAGCGTATCGAGCTGCTCCTGCGCAGCTTGGGTTTCCTCGCGAATCTGCCCAAGCTCATCGGCGCTCTGCTCAAGCGCGGCCTCGGCCTGCTGACGCGCCTGCTCCGCCTCCTGACGCTCTTCTTCGGCGGTCTGACGTGCCGCCTCGGCTTCCTGCCGGGCCCTTTCCGCATCCTGACGTGCCTCATCGGCGTCGGCCCGCGCCTCATCCACCGATTGGAAATCACTGCGGAGCGCGGTCATGTTCTCTTCCATCTCGCCCTGCTCTTCGCGGCGAGCCTCGAGCTCACTCTCCAGCGCGGTCTGCTGCTCCTGGAGCTCGGCGATACGGTTCGAGGCTTCAACGGCTTCGGCTTCGAGCTGTTCTACCTCGCCGCGGGCCGCCTGACGCTCCTCCTCCAGTGCGGCCAGCTGCGATTGTAAGGTCTCGATGTCCTCCCCCGCCTGATTACGCTCTTCGAGCTGAGCGGCGAGCTGCCGGTGTTCGGTTTCAAGCGTGGCCAGTCTCCCTTCCAACTCTGCGCTGCGCTCACGGTGGTCACCGGCATTGTTGTGAGCGAAGATCGCCCAGATGATAGCGAGCACAGCGATGGCGACCAGGCCCATGACGCGTCTGTCTTGGTATAGTGGGCTCTCGACTGTTTCTGGCATGTGTAAGACCCTCCTGATGGTCTATTTGAACGTCTTCATGGCATGACGATCGCTTACGGTTCCTTACTCAGCATACATAGCCAACCCAGTCGGCGAAAGAAAACGACACCCGGGGTTCAAGGCTCGGCGACTCGCCAATTGGACAGCCAGGGCGAGCCTTGAACCTCGACATCCAGCTCGCGCAGCCAGCTGGCGACGACCAGGTTGGACTGATGTACGGCTGAGTAGCGCCGCGGGTAAGGCACGAATGCCAACCCGTAGCTTTCACTTCTCACCGGCTCGCTGCCGGCGTCGGCAAATATTCCATCGAGCCGCTTCTGCAGCGCATTGACACGTTCCGCCTCGGCCTGTAGCGGATAGATACCACTGACTCCTTCCGGTGCCAGCCGGGAAAAATGACGAGGCTGGTCGATCCCGATATCGTCATGCTCGGCCTTCCCGAGCCCGGCACTGGTTGGCCACAGCATCGCCGAGGCGGCGGTGAAGACGTTCTGTCGTTCCTCGACGTACCATCGCCAGTCACCGTAACTATAGCGCACCACTCCCCCCTGCTCCCGGGGGAGGACGAGACTGGCGTGACGTCCGTGGTCGAGCAGGTAGATATCCACCGGCTCGGACAGGGTTCGGGGCTCGGGTGGCACGACCCGGCCGACGCAACCCGACATAGTCAGTATCAAAAAGGCGATTCCCAGCCAGAACAACGGACGAATGCGCCGATACAAGGTCGCTCTAACCACCACCGCTCCCGCCATACCCACTCTCACGATGATCACCTCCAAAGCGACAAGGCAGAATTTGGGACGGGTCGGAACCCCTCATGAGTCACGCTCTCAAAAGCTAAACGGTGGCGACGGGAGAGAAGCAGGCATGGACGACAAACACATCGACGCGATGCCCAAGCGCATGGCTCGCACCTGGCGCCGGGGTCTGCCGCTGCTGCTGACTCTGCTCATTCTCGCCCCCTTGTCGTCAGCGGGCCAGCCGACACACAACCGCGTCAGCGCCGCAGCCTTGTCCGCGCTGGAAGCCGAAGCGCAACGCATATCCCGTCTGCACAACGTGGTCGTGGCGGAGCGCGGAGAGATCATTCTCGACCTTCAACTGGGAGAGCGTAGCAGCGATCAGCCGGTCAATATCAAGTCGCTGTCGAAAACGGTGCTGGCTGCTCTGGTAGGCGCCGCCATCGAGGCGGAGCTTATCGAAGGCGTCGACCAACCCATCGTTGATCTGCTTGCCTCTCGCGTCCCGGATGGCGCCGACCCACGCATTGCCGACATCACCGTGGAGCACTTGCTGGCACAACAGGCGGGACTCGAGCGAACGTCGGGGCAATACTACGGCGCCTGGGTTGCCAGTCGCGACTGGGTCGCCTATGCACTGAGCCGCCCCTTCGTCGACCGCCCAGGCGGAAGAATGCTCTACTCCACCGGCAGTTCGCATCTGCTCTCGGCCGCTCTTACCGATGCCACCGGCGAGAACACCCTGGCTCTGGCGCGACGCTTGCTCGGTGCTCCACTGGATATCGCCATCCCGCCATGGCCCCAGGACCCGCAAGGAATCTATTTCGGAGGTAACGACATGTTGCTTTCGCCCCTCGCGTTGATCCGGCTTGGGGAGCTCTATCGTCATGACGGCCTGATCGACGGGCGCCGCGTGCTGCCCGAGGGCTGGGTAGAAGCCTCCTGGCAACCCCGCGGCACCTCGCGCTGGACGGGCGATGCCTATGGCTACGGCTGGTTCATCACCACCTTGGGCGAGGAGCGCGTCCTATACGGCCGTGGCTTCGGCGGCCAGGCCCTCTACGTCGTACCGGGAAGGGAGCTGACCGTGGCCTTCACCGCTGACCCGAGCCCCGGCGCCGATGACAGCCCCTTCCGACAGGAGCTGTTACATCGGCTCATGGCAAGGCTGCTCGAAACACCCTGATGCCTTTGATGCCTACCGGGGCCACTCGATCCGGAGCTGGCTAGCGCAGGCCCAGCATCGACAGAATGAACAGCACTACCACGATCAGGCCAATGATATAGATGATATTGCGCATACAGCTCTCCTTGCTGAGGGTTCGGGGTCGATAGGCGACAAAGGTATCGCCGTCAGCCCCAGTGTAGCGAACATGACAGATCCGGCCAGTCGAGTAACCGCCTTGTCGCCAAGAGCCCGGGCGAATACCTTGTGAAGCAAGGATCGACTAACCGGCACAAGGAGCGACGCTCGCCATGACCCAGGTTCGCAAGTCGCAACGTGTCATGTTCGTGATCTTGCCCCGCACGGCTGCCTTCGCCTGGCGTGTGCTGGCCAATTTCATGCGCAATCGAGGCATCCTGCTTGCAGGCGGTGTCGGCTACAACATTCTGCTCTCCATCGTTCCGCTATTCGCCCTGCTGGCCGTGCTGCTTACCCAAGTCATGGATGAAGAGCTGCTTTTCGAGGTGCTGGGTGTCCAGCTCGTTCATCTCGCCCCCTCTCATGCCGACGGCCTGATGGAAGCGGTACGCACACTGCTCGATTCCAGCGACGTTATCGGTATTTTCGGCATCCTGGTACTGCTGGTGTTCAGCTCTTTCGCCTTCCGCATGCTGGAGGACGCGCTGGCCATCATCTTTCACACGCCCGAATCACATCCCAAACGGAGTGTCTGGGTTTCGGTCTTGCTGCCCTATCTGTTCATGCTGGTGCTGGGAGCGGGCCTGGCAGCTCTCACTCTGATGGTGACCCTGGCCGAGGCGATGGGAACCTTGTGGGTGGCGGTGCTGGGGCGCGAGATGCCCCTTGCCGGCCTGTCCGACCCGCTGCTGAATCTGTTCAGCTTTCTCGGGGTATTCCTACTGTTCAGCGCCATCTACAAGGTCTTGCCGGTGGTAAGGATCTCGTTGCGTAGGGCCGTGGTGGGCGGCTTCGTCGCGGCACTGCTCTGGGAGGGGGTGCGCTTGCTGCTGATGTTCTATTTTCTCAACGTCTCCCTGGTCAACGTCGTATACGGATCGCTTGCCACTCTTATCGTGGTGCTGCTTACGCTGGAAGTCGGCGCCATGATCCTGCTGCTTGGCGCCCAGGTGATCGCCGAACTCGAATACAACGCCCGTCGCGGCCTGCCATGGTATGTCGATCCACGCCATGAGGCTGTCACTCACGTCGACTGAGCCAGACGTCTCACTGGCCCCATTGGCCGCTACGCTTCATGGCACCCCATTGATGCTTGCGCCGCGCGAACCATTGCCACAGTCCGCGGCAGCGCCAAAGCGTATTGAGCTGGCGATAGCCGAAGTTCTCCAATATCGCGACCAGAAATAGCCGCAGCATGTCCCGCCGACGCTGGTAGACGCGAAACGACAGGGTCTCCAGCAGCAGGCCGTTAACCGATAGCAGGATACCCATGCCGATCGCCACCAGCAGGAAGACAGTCAGCGCCACCGGCGAAATGACCCCCATGGCAAACCCACCGATCATGAAGACGTAGCCGGCCAGCTCCACCAGCGGCCCCAGCCATTCGAACAAAGCCATGAAGGGCCAGGCCAGATGACCTGGCGCCCCGCCCCGCCGGCTGAACGCGAGTCGCGCATGGCGGCTGAGGCTTTCAGCCAGTCCGCGCTGCCAGCGGCTACGCTGTCGTCCCAGTGTACCCAGGTCCTCGGGCGCCTCGGTCCAGCAGATCGGATCGGGCAGATAGCGGATGCGATAGGGAATCTGCCGCTCACGGTGGTAGCGGTGCAGACGCACCACGAGTTCCATGTCTTCGCCTACCGTGGTGGTGCTGTAGCCCCCCACCTCGGCGACACGCTCGCGGTCGAACAGCCCGAAGGCACCGGAGATGATCAAGACCGCATTGAGAGGCGACCAACCCAACCGGCCGAATAGAAAGGCGCGCAGGTATTCGACGATCTGAAACCGCGCCAGCAAACTGTTCGGGATACCCGCCTCGAGTAAAAAACCACCGCGCACCTTCGAACCGTTGGCGATGCGCACCGTGCCTCCCGCGGCCACGGTGCGCTCGTCCTCGAGGAACGGCTGCACCACGCGCAACAGGCTGTCTCTCTGCAGAATGGAGTCGGCATCCACCGCACAGAAGAGCCCATGACGCGCGGCATTGATTCCGGCATTGAGCGCATCGGCCTTCCCCCCGTTGGCCTTGTCGATCACCTTCAGGTTGGCATGGCGGCGCGAACGGTAGATGCCTCTCACCTCCTGGTGCGGCACGCTGCGGCGCAGCGGCTCCGGATGCAGCTCGAGCTCGAACGCCTCGATCAGAACGTCCAGCGTTTCATCCTTGGAGCCGTCATTGACCACGACCAGCTCGAACTCTGGATACTGCAGCTGAAGCAGGGAGAGCAGCGACGTGCGTATCGTGGCGGCCTCGTTGTAAGCCGGCACCAGTATCGAGACGGCGGGTTCCAGCCCCAGGTAGGGTGCAAGCTCACCCAGTTCTGCCCGCTGACGCATGTAGCGCCGCAGGCTTACCATGGAAAGCAGGTTGAGAAGCAGGTAGCCGCCATTGAGCAACACGAAGTAGCCAATGAAGCCGACCTGCCCCCACCAAACCCAGTCGATACCCATACTTGTCCCCTCAGCGGCGCTTTTCGGCCATGGCACGCGTCAGGGCGTCCTGCCCGTAGCGATCGGTCAGCTCCTGGTGCCAGGAGGCAATGTCGGCGTCGCTGACGCCAGGCAGTACGACCAATGCGTCTGCTGCGGCCTGGCGTACCCACCAGCTACTGTCGGCCAGTCGCTCGAGCAGGAAAGTGGCATCGTCGCGCCCTGCCTGACGACGCAAGGCCTCCACCGCCGCCAGCCGAACCTGAGGGGAAGCCGCGTCGAGCCAGCGCAGCAGCAATGGTCTGTCACGCGGGTCGCACTGCTGCCCCACGCAGCTCATTGCGGCACAGAGAGAGACATGCGTCCCTTCCTGCTCATCGACCTGGCCTGCGAGGAAGCGTCTGGCCCAGGGAGCAACGCGGTTCGGCTCGGCCCAGGCCAACAGGGCCACGAGTCGCACGGGGGGCTCTTGCCCATCGACCAGACGCGACAGCAACGGCCCGCTGACGGCAGCCGGGCCGGCCTGACGACATATCGCTTCGAGGCGAGGAATGGCCCAGTCGCGCCGCAGTTCTACCTGGGGAATGACACGCTGCATGGCGCGCACGGGATCCATGGCGACCAGAGTTTGCGCGGCGGTGAGCGCAACCACCGGGTTAGGATCGTCCACCAATGGCGAAACCTCGGGCCAGTAGCGACGATTGCCAAGGTCCTGCAGGCAGCTCAGCGACAGCAGGCGGCGGTGTACTCCCCTGCCGCGCAGGAGCTGCACCACGCGGCTGTTCATGCCGATGCCTTCGAAAAGAGTATTCAGCCGCTGTTGGGACTGGCCGCGTACCTGTCGCCGCAGGCGCAACCACAGCAACATGAACCAGACCTCCTCCTGCCTGCCGCGGGGTGGCCAGGGTAATGAATCGCCGTACTCCATGCTCCACGCCGCCAAGCGCGGTCGCCATTGGTCGGTGAAGACCAGGCGGCGGCGTTCTCGGCGGCTGGCCATCTCCGTCAGTATCAGGACCTGGAGCATGATGAGCAGCGTCAGCGCGGCCAGCGCCATGGCGCTATAGACGGCAAAGCGCAATACCGGGTCGTCCGGTGGGGTCGTGAGAACATTGAGCGCCTGGTTTAGCAGCTGCTGCAGTACCGCCAGGTCAGAAGGCATATCTCAGACCCAGCTGAACACCATAGCGGTCATAGAGGTCGCCTTGGCTGAGTGCCCCCAGCTCCCAGCTCAGCGCCCAGTCATGGTGAAACCAGTGCCGCCCGCGCAGGGCTACGGAAGCCACATCGGTAGTTGCCACCTGCCCGCCCGGAAGTCCCTCCTCCTCGCGGCCCAGAGCACCGCGCAGACCAACGACGCTGCGTTCGTCGTAGTAGTAGTCCAGCGCCACGGCATGCCCTACCGGGGTGCCTGCCACATCCACGTCACTGACGTTGAGCGTGTAGGCACCTCGCCAATTACCCCAGTAGCGCTCAATGCCGAGGGCGAGCCTGTCGACCTGGGAGCCTTCGTAGCGGGTGCGACGCAGGCTGGCACTGGCCACGTAGCCACCCCCCAATACACGCTGAAGGCGCAGGTCGGCATGCCACTGGGCCAGGAAATCGGCCGCAAAGGTACGTCCCACCTCAGGCTGTACGACCCAGGCATCGCCCAGCGGCACCGCTGCACCCGCCAGCAGCCCATCGTCCCAGGTACCGTAGCGGCGCTCGCGGTACGCCGCGCCATACCAAGTCGGTTCCCCCCGCCGGCTCGACTGCACATCCAGACGCTGGGTGAGCCAGTCGTCGAAGTCGCTGTCCAACGCGTCGTAGCGCAGCGAGGCCTCCACTTCGGTACGCCTTTCCTCGGCTGTCACGGCAGGTGCCATCCCGAGTCCCAGTACCATGGCGCCCAAGGTAACGGCACGACTGGCATTCACCATCGTCAACATCAACGCCTCCTCATGAAACGCCGCAGCCGGGCCAGGAGTTCCTCCGGCTGGAAAGGCTTGGTCACGTAGTCGTCGGCCCCCAGCTCGAGCGCTCGAACGACATCGGCTTCACGCGCCTTGGCGGTCAGCATGATGACGGGCACGTCCTGCCAGGCGGGCAGCCCACGCAGCCGCTCGAGCACTTCCAGCCCATCGTGGTAAGGCAGCATGATGTCGAGCAGTGCAAGGTTGACCGGGGGGATCTCCGCCAAGAGTTCCAGTGCCCGTCGTCCGTCCGGGGCATGCTCAACCTCGAACCCCTGCCGCTCGAGCAGGAAGCGAATCAGGAAAGCAATGTCTTCCTCGTCCTCGACCATCAAAATGCGGGGCTTGGGATCGGTCGTCGTCATCGCGCAACTCCTCTACAAGATTCGCAGACTGTCGGCGCCTGCCAAGGCCGGGAAACGCACCCGAAACTCGCTGCCGGCCCCAGGCACGGAGGTGAAGTCGATCTCCCCGCTCATGGCATGTACCAGGCCGCGAGTGATCGCCAGACCTAACCCGGTACCGCCTATGCGACGCCGGTCCGAGCTGTCCGCCTGGGCGAAACGCTCGAACACACGCGGCTGGAACTCGAGCGGTATGCCTTCACCCCGATCGGTGACCGCCACTTCCCACCACTCTCCTGCCGCGTGGTGCACCTGCTTGACGGAAACCACTACGGTCGAACCGGCCGGGGAATGCTTGCAGGCGTTGGAGATGAGGTTGGCAATTACCTGGGCGAAGCGATGCGGGTCCAGATCGAGTTCGGCTTGTCGCTCCGGGCGTTCGAGTCGCAACGTCACCCCGAAGCTATCGGCGTAGGGGGCATTGTCGACCAGGGCCTGCGCCACCAGCGAACTCAGTTCGACACGCTGAGGCCGCACCTCCAACTGCCCTGCTTCGAGCTTTTCGATATCGAGAATGTCGTTGATGAGATGTGCCAGACGCTGGCCGTTCTTATCGGCCACCTGGATCAACGCCTTGGCATCGTCAGTCAGGTCGCCGCCATAGCCCTGCTGCAACATGGTCAGCGCCCCCGTCACGGCGGTGAGGGGCGTACGCAGCTCATGGCTCACGGTAGCGATGAATTCTGCTTTCATACGCTCTATCTGGCGCCGCTGTGTAATGTTCACCGCCACCGTCAGCAAGTGTTGACTGCCGTCAGATAGCGTCAGCGGCCGCTTGAGCATCTGCAGCCAGTGTTCGTTGCCCTCGGTGTCCCGAACTTCCAGCTCCGGCACGCGCAGCTCATCGCGACCGGACAAGAGCTCACCGTCACCCACACTCAGCGGCTGCAATAGCGAGGCCTGGTGCAGCTCCGAAGGCTGACGCCCTTCCATCTCCCCGGGCTGCATGCCGAAAAAGTTGGCGAACGACTGATTGCATAGAAGAAAGCGCCCCTCGGCATCACGGGAGAAGATCAGGTTCTCATCGGCGTCCACCACCCGGCGCAGATACATCTGTTGATCGCGCAGCCGACGGCGACTGCGCAAACGATCGGTAATGTCACGAGCGATGACCAAGTGTTCGCCATCGCGTGTCGGCAGCATGCGCACTTCGTACTCGGTATCGTCGGGGTCATGCCAGACGAAGCTATGCAGCAATCCCGAGCTACCACTCTCGGCGAGGCGCTCGTGCAGCTCCCGGGCGAAAGGTTCGGATACCGGCGCTGCTCCTACCAATCGATGAATCCGGCGCTCGGCATCGATGACGTAGAGTTCGTCGGGCACGGTATGCAGCAGGGCCTGCAGTCGAGCTTCGCGATGTTCGGCATCTTCGAGCAGCTGGCGACGTATGGTCAGTACACGATTCAGGGCAGCGTAAGCCGCCACGAAGAGGATCACCACGAAGACCATGCCGACGATTCCTACCTGCCTGGCACGGGCTGCCTGCTCGGCGGCGCGATCGCTCTGCATCCCGAGCATTTCTCGCTCATTGCTCTTGAGCGGGTCGAGAATGGCGCGTATTCGCACCATGGTCTGGCGTCCACCGGCGGCCAGCAGACGCAGCGAGGCAGCCTCGAGCCCATCGCTCTCCCGCACGGCAATATTGTCCTCGGCGATCTTCACCCGCTGGTCGATCAGCGCTTCGAGAACCGCCGACTGCTCGACGGAGAGGCGCTCCTTGACGACTAGGCGTTCGAGTAAAAGCCGACGCTCGGCGTCGAGTCGCTCCCGGGCACTTCGATAGGGAACCAGATAGTCGCTGCGCCCGGTGATGACAAAGCCGCGCTCCCCGGTTTCCACTTCGAGAAGAGTCAACTGAAGGTCCTGTATGGCGGAGATCAGCGCCAGGCCATCATCCACCGCTTCGTTGGCGACCAGAAGCGCCTGCTGGACCCGCCCTGCCTGAAGGACAAGACCGATCAACAGGAGAAAGGCGAGTAGCGAGGCGAGACGATGCAGGGCAATCGCGGAGAGTCGATTCAGCAACGCGTCAGTACCTCGACGAGTGCTTGCGACGGCTTCGCAGTCGACTCAACAGATGAAACAGCGTCTTTCCGCTCACCATGCCGAGCACATAAATCACCAACAGCAGCAAGGCCAGCGGTAGCCGGGCACCCCAGAACAGGAAGCGCACTTCTACAAGGGCAATGTTCTGTACGAAAAGGATGAGAACCAGCAACGTGATGAATATCTTCACCGCCAGTAGTAGCTTGTCCATGCGCTCTCCAGGCCGAAGCGTCTACCTAAAGCTGGGCGGCTGAGCGTTTTCTGTCAACCTTCGCTAATACGACAACGCCCGGCTGCGTAGCCGGGCGTAATACTTTCGATAAACGATAATCAGCCGAAGGCAAACAGCGCACCGGCAGCGGCAATCGCCACGCCTAGTACCCGCAGGATCCGGTTCTCACGCATCATGAGGAACGCACCTGCCGCACGACCCGCATAGGTAATCGCCAGGGTCGCCAGGCTGAAGCCCGCCAGGTAGGCCAGCGTCGATGCTCCGTGCGGCATCTCGTTGCCGTGAGCGTGACCGTGAAAGAGCATGAACAGCACTACCACCGCAGCGCCAACCGGAGCAGGTACCTTGACGAGCGCAGCGATCAGCACCCCAGCCAGCAGCACCGACATGGCGATGCCGAACTCCACGCCGGGAAGTGCAAAGCCGCCCCACGCCAGTCCCGCCCCCAGCAACATTCCCACCGCAGCGAGGAGCGGCGCAGCGAAGCTGAAGGCACGGCTTTGGCGCAGGCTCCATAGCCCTACTGCCAGCATAGCCAGCAGGTGGTCGAGCCCCAGCAGCGGATGGGCCAGACCGGCGGCAAAACCGCCACCGTGGGCATGGTCGTGCCCCGGGTGCGCAATGGCCACGCCGGCGAAGACGATCAGTGCCGGCGCTGCAAGCAGCGCCAGCCGCGAGGTGTGAGAAAAAGATAGATTCATGGTGGCGATCTCCTTGCCGATGGTATTGCAGTGGAATTTTGTCAGGCGCTGGCAGAGTGGGCCTGGGGCCGGCGCTCCGGCAGCATGCCGCGGTCGAGAATGAACTCGATGATCGTCTCCAGCCCCACGCCGTCGTAGAGGTTGGTAAAAACGAACGGACGCTCGCCGCGCATCTTCCTGGAGTCGCGCTCCATCACCTCGAGTGAGGCGTGGACCTGCTCGGCGATGTCGATCTTGTTGATGATCAACAGGTCCGACTTGGTAATCCCCGGCCCGCCCTTGCGCGGAATCTTGTCGCCGGCCGAAACGTCGATCACGTAGAGCGTCAGGTCCGAAAGTTCGGGACTGAAAGTGGCCGAGAGGTTGTCGCCGCCCGACTCCACCAGCACCAGTTCGAGGTCCGGGTGCCGCTCCTGCAGCTCATCGATGGCGGCGAGATTCATCGAGGCGTCCTCACGAATCGCCGTATGCGGGCAGCCGCCCGTCTCCACGCCGAGGATGCGGTCGGCCGGCAGCGCCTCGTGACGCAGCAGGAAGTCGGCGTCCTCACGGGTGTAGATGTCATTGGTGACCACGGCGATGTCGTAGTGGTCGCGCAGCGCCAGGCAGAGCTGCTTGAGCAGGGCCGTCTTGCCGGAGCCCACCGGGCCGCCGACGCCGATGCGTAGGCAATGAGTCATGTCATCCTCCTGGATTTCATTAGCTGCGAAAAAGTCGTGAGTATTGGGTCTCGTGCAGCGCGCTGGCCAATGCCAGCCCCGGCAACGCCGGCCCGAGCTCTTCATCTTCGAGTGCGAGCGCCTCGTCTACTGCGGCGACCAGCGCCGGGCGCAGCCGTTCGACAAGACGCTGGGCCGCGGTATGACCGAGCGGCAGCGCCTTGCAGGCCACCGCCAGTTGATTCTCGAGCCAGGCCCAGGCAAAGCCGAGCATGGCCTGGCGCGGCGCCACCCCACGCACCTGGGCGGCCCAGGCGAAGACGGTCACGTAGCCCGCTCCGGCCGGTAGCACGGGCGACTCGCTCGATAAATCAGATGGCAACAGCTCCAGGCTGCCCAGCAGCCGGGTCAGCGATGCGCCCAGGCGGGAGTCCTCGGCGGCCAGCTCGGCTGTCTCGCGGTTGGCGGCAAGCCAGCAGTCCCACTGGGCTATCGCCTCGCCGTCGCCTGCCGCCCATGCCTGCTGCAGGCGCGCCAGCACCGGCAGCTCGCAGCGGGTCAGGCCGTCGTCGAGCACGCCCTCCAGCCAGCTACCGAGGCTTGTCTCGTCATGTGCCCAGCCCAGCTCGAAGGCGCTCTCGAGCCCCTGGGAGAAGGCAAAGGCACCAATCGGCAGCGCCGGGCTGACCAGTTGCAGCAGCCCCAGCAGCGCCAGGTCGTCGCTCTGCGGCATCCCCGACGGGGCCGACTCAATGGGCATGGTGATGCCCATGGCCATGGTGGCTGTGTTCGTGGCTGTGGTCATGATCGTGGCTGTGCACGTGTGCATGGCCGAGCTGGTTGTAGGCGCCCGGCTCGGGGTCGAAGGGAGCCTCGTGCCGCTCCAGGTTAGCCCCCAGAAGCTCGGCAAGCTCTTCCAGCACGTGGTCCGGGGGGAAGCGCACGTAGCTGCCCTTGGTGTCCTCACCCAGCGCCAGCTGAACGTGCCGGTTGCCCAGGTGATAGGCGAGCCGCGCCAGCGGCAGGCCGGCTTCGATCCGGGCCGTCACCACCGGTTCGATGGCCGCCCTGATCCGTACGATCTCGCCGCTCTCGGCACGCAGGCCCTCACCGTCGCGCAGCACCGGGCCGCGGTCGAGAAACAGTCCCAGCTCATGGTCGGCGTCGCTTGTCGCCTTGAGCCTGCCGCGAATGCGCAGCTCATAGGGTAGTGTCAGGGTGTCGGTGGCCTGGCTCGCCTCGATGGGCCCCAGACGTTCAATCAGTTTCAGCATCGGTATCGCCTCTTCGCTGGCCGCCAGCCTTGCCCTCGCTCAACGCCACGTGACCGAAACCCTGCCCCCTCGGGCGGACTCCTGCGGTCGGAAAGACGGCACATCCTTGTGCCGGCTTTCCTCGATCTTCATCCATGAAGATCGACCGCATCGCTTCGCCCGAGGGGTTAGCGGTCACGCGAGGTTTCGCGATGACAAGCTGGTTTGGCGATGTAGTCATGGTCAAAACAGGTGGTAGCGCTGCGCCAATGGCAGCTCGGTGGCCGGCTCGCAGGTCAGCAGCTCGCCATCGCAGCGCACCTCGTAGGTCTGCGGATCGACGCTGAGCTCGGGGCAGGCGTCGTTGAGCTTCATGTCGCTCTTGCGCACCCCGCGCACGTTCTTGCACGCTGCCAGCGGGCTCGCGAGACCCAGCCGCTCCTTGATGCCGGCCTCCAGCGCGGCCTGACTGACGAAGGTCAGCCGTGTCTGGCTGGCAGCACGGCCGAAGGCGCCGAACATGTAACGGTAGTGCACCGGCTGCGGCGTGGGGATCGAGGCGTTGGGATCGCCCATGGGGGCCGCTGCGATCATCCCCGCCTTGAGGATCAGCGCCGGCTTGACGCCGAAGAAGGCCGGGCTCCACAGCACCAGGTCGGCCAGCTTGCCCACCTCGATGGAGCCCACCTCATGGCTGATGCCGTGGGTGATCGCCGGGTTGATGGTGTACTTGGCGATGTAGCGCCGCGCACGGAAGTTATCGGCGCCCAGCGCCTCGTCCTCCGGCAGCAGGCCGCGCTGCACCTTCATCTTGTGGGCGGTCTGCCAGGTGCGGCACACCACCTCCCCGACCCGGCCCATGGCCTGGGAGTCCGAAGCGATCATCGAAATAACGCCCAGGTCCTGCAGGATGTCCTCGGCGGCGATGGTCTCGCGGCGAATGCGGGAATCGGCGAAGGCCACATCCTCGGGAATGTTGGGGTCGAGGTGATGGCACACCATCAGCATGTCGAGATGCTCGTCGATGGTGTTGACCGTATAGGGCCGCGTCGGGTTGGTCGACGACGGCAGCACGTAGGGCTTGGAGCAAGCGATGAGGATATCCGGCGCATGACCGCCCCCGGCACCCTCGGTGTGGTAGGTGTGGATGCCGCGCTCCTTGAAGGCGGCAAGAGTATCCTCGACGAAGCCCGACTCGTTGAGGGTGTCGGTATGAATGGCGATCTGCACGTCGTAGCGCTCGGCCACGCTCAGGCAGTTGTCGATTGAAGCGGGCGTGGTGCCCCAGTCCTCGTGCAGCTTCAGGCCCATGGCGCCGGCTTCGAGCTGGGCTTCCAGGGCCTCGGGCAGGCTGGCGTTGCCCTTGCCGAGCAAGCCGATGTTCATCGGCAGGTCGTCCACCGCCTGCAGCATCTTGCCGATATGCCAGGCGCCCGGCGTGCAGGTGGTGGCGTTGCTGCCGGTGGCCGGCCCCGTACCGCCGCCGAGCATGGTGGTAATGCCGCTCATCAGCGCCTCTTCCACCTGCTGGGGACAGATGAAATGAATGTGCGCGTCGATGCCACCCGCGGTGAGGATCTTGCCTTCACCCGCGATCACCTCGGTGCCCGGGCCGATGACTAGCTCGACGTCGGGCTGAGTATCCGGATTGCCCGCCTTGCCGATGGCCGCGATACGGCCGGCCTGGATGCCGACATCCGCCTTGACGATGCCCCACCAGTCGAGAATCAGGGCGTTGGTAATCACGGTATCCATCACCGTATCGTCGAGGCGCTGGCTCTGGCCCATGCCGTCGCGAATCACCTTTCCGCCGCCGAATTTCACTTCATCACCATAGTGGGTGGCGTCGCGCTCGACTTCGATCCACAGCTCGGTATCGCCCAGGCGTACCCGGTCGCCCACCGTGGGGCCATACATGTCGGCATAGGCCTGCCGGCTGATGCTGGTGCTCATGCCTCACCTCCATCCAGCGATCCCATTACCTCACCGCGGAAACCGTAGATATGCCGGGTGCCGGCAAAAGGAATCAGCGTGACCTCCCGCGTCTGGCCCGGCTCGAAGCGAATCGCCGTGCCCGCTGCCACGTCCAGACGAAAGCCCCGGACCCTGGCACGGTCGAAAACCAGGGCCGGATTGGTCTCGGCAAAGTGGTAATGGGAACCAACCTGAATCGGCCGGTCGCCGGTATTGGCGACCTCGACGGAGATCCGCTCGCGTCCGGCGCAAAGCTCGATCTCGCCGTCTTGCAACTGGTACTCACCGGGTATCATCAGGCGTCTCCTTACACTATCGGCGAATGAACGGTGACCAGCTTGGTACCGTCCGGGAAGGTCGCCTCGACCTGAACCTCCCCGACCATCTCCGGCACCCCTTCCATCACGTCGTCGCGAGTGAGGATTTCGCGGCCGTAGCTCATCAGTTCAGCCACGCTGCGGCCATCACGGGCCCCTTCCATGATCTCGAAGCTGATCAGCGCCACGGCTTCGGGATAGTTGAGCTTGAGGCCACGGGCGCGACGCCGCTCGGCCAGTTGAGCGGCCGAGAACAGCAGCAGCTTGTCCTTGTCTCTCGGGGTCAGTTCCATGCGTGTCTCCTGATTGAGTCAGGTGAACCAGATACGGGGTGGGTGGGCAGGCACGCCGATTAGCAGAGGTCTGAGGCACTCCCAGGCCTGCCGGCAGATCGCCCAGGCCTCGTTGCGCTCATGGCCCAGGTAACGCAGCAGCAAAACACCATGGCGAACGGTCACCGCCCAACGCTGGCTCGCCGTGATCGCCTCACGCAGGGCCTCGACGGCCACGGCCTCGTCGGTAAGCCCCACGGCCCACAGGGTGGCCTGCACACTGGCTCCGCCCTGCCCCCAGCGGCCGGTAAAACGTGGATGCCCGGGGTCGAGCGGCTGGCGTTCCAGCCATAGCGGCCGGCCGCCACGAAGCAAACGAAAGCGTTGATCGATTCGGCCTGAAACATAAGGCAGCCGGCTCGCCGGACGGCCCAGCGCCAGCACTTCCCAGCCCAGGCAGCGCGCACCTTCGTCCAGCTCGATGAACGTTTCCTGCTCGCCCCGCGAACCGTCGAAGGCGATGGTTTCCTGGGGCAGCCACTCGAGAACGCCATGCTGCGCCACACGCAGCTGGGTACGCTGGGACCAGGCAACGCCATGACTGTCGGCGCGATAGAGCTTGTTGGCGGCGGGCGTGGTGAGCAGCGCATGGGCGTCCGTTCCGACCCCAATCGAAATACTCAACGCATCGCCGCTCACCAGGCCGCCTGGTGGATGCAACATGTAGACGTGACAGGCACCGCCCCGGCCTTCCGGATAGAAGGGCCGCTGCACCCGCAGTGGACCGCTGTGCCTTGCCTGCAGCATGCGCGTGGCGCCGTCACGGGAGCCGAAGCCGAGCTCGAGCGCCGCCGCCCAGCGACGGCCGGCGTCGAAGCGATGACCGGAGTCCGTCAGTGGCTTGGCAAGGGCAGCTGTCTCAAAAGCGGTCATGGAATACTCGTGGCCTGGCATGGTTACCAGTGCTTTGAGCAAAGGCCGTACCAAAATGGTGAGACCTTTTTTTAATGATGGAGAAACAGCAAGTTATATGCTCAACACTGAGCGAGTGGCATTGCCTGCCGGCTCATCCTGGTGCAACCCTCGGCTCGATATGCACCTAGTCGGTGCGCCGAAACCGCCCGCTCATCATCATGGTGCAGGCGGTCGGCAAGGCATGCTGACTAGACGGTCAGATGCTCCTTGATCAGCGCATCGGAGAGCTGGCCAATCTCGCCCTTGGCCACCGGCCGGCCCCGATCCATGATCACGAAGCGGTCGGCATACTTGCGTGCGAAGGGGAGCTTTTGCTCCACCAGCAGCACGGTGAGTCCGTCTTCCGCAATCAGTTTGCGAATCACCTCGCCGATCAGGGTCACGATATTGGGCTGGATACCCTCTCCGGGCTCATCGAGAATCAGCAGCCGCGGCTCGATCACCAACGCCCTGCCGATGGCAAGCTGCTGCTGTTGCCCACCGGAAAGATCGCCGCCGCGGCGATGCTTCATCTCCTCGAGTACCGGGAAGAGCTCGAATATTCGTTCCGGTATGCTGCGACGACCGTCACCGCGGGCCGCCAGGCCGGTGCGCAGATTCTCCTCCACGGTAAGCAGCGGGAAGATCTGCCGCCCCTGGGGTACGTAGCCGATCCCCAGGCGAGAGCGATCCTCGACACGCCGCTTGGTGAGTTCCACGTCGTCGGCAAAGCGGATGCTGCCGGCAGCCACCTTCACCTCCCCCATGACGGCCTTCATCAGCGTGGTCTTGCCTACGCCGTTGCGCCCCATCACGCAGGTACACTGGCCTGCAGGCACGTCGAGATCCAGATCCCACAGGGTATGGCTCTCGCCGTAGTACTGGTTGAGCTTATCTACCATGAGCATCAGACCGTCTCCTCCTCGGCTTCGGCACCCAGATAGACCTCGACCACCCGCGGGTCGCTGGCGACCTGATCCATGCTGCCTTCCGCCAGTACGCTGCCCTGGTGCAGCACCGTCACCTTGCGTGCGATGGAGCGCACGAAGCCCATGTCATGCTCCACCACCACCACCGACTGCTTACCGGCAAGTCCGGTGAGCAGTTCGGCGGTACGCTCCATCTCCTGCTCGGTCATGCCTGCCACCGGCTCGTCCACCAGCAGCAGACGCGGCCGCTGCATCAGCAGCATGCCGATCTCCAGCCACTGTTTCTGGCCATGGGAAAGAATGCCGGCCGGGCGGCCACGCAGTTCGGCCAGGCCGATAGTGACCAGTACTTCCTCGATACGCTCGCGGATCTCACCGGTCATACGCGCCGTAAGCGTGGGCAGGATGCGCTTGTCGGCGGCCATTGCCAGCTCAAGGTTCTCGAACACCGTCAGCGCCTCGAACACCGTGGGTTTCTGAAACTTGCGGCCGATGCCCAGACTGGCGATCTCAGGCTCGTTCATGCTCAGCAGGTCGTGACGACTGCCGAACCACACCGAGCCGGTATCCGGGCGGGTCTTGCCGGTGATGATATCCATCATGGTGGTCTTGCCGGCGCCGTTGGGTCCGATGATGCAGCGCAGCTCGCCATCGTCGATGGTCAGGTTGAGATTATTGATTGCCTTGAAGCCGTCGAAGCTCACGGTCACATCCTCGAGATAGAGGATCGGGCCATGGCGCACATCGACGGGTGACGATGCCGGCACCAGAAAGTCGAAGACCCGGTCGCGGTGCGCCAGGGAACGCAGAATACTCATGCCGCTGCCTCCTTGACTGAGGGGGAACCGTCAGCGTTGCGCCGTCGTCTCAGCCGCAGTGCCAAAAGCCCCGCCACACCCTTGGGCAGGAACACGGTGACCAGCACGAACAGCCCGCCCAGGGCGAACAGCCAGGCATCCGGCATCGCCCCGGTGAACACGGTCTTCGCGTAGTTGACCAGAATGGCGCCGATCACCGCCCCATAGAGCGTGGCACGACCGCCGAGGGCCACCCACAGCACGATCTCGATGGAGAACAGCGGCGAGAATTCGCTGGGATTGATGATGCCGACCTGGGGCACATAGAGCGCCCCGGCCAGCCCTGCCAGCATGGCCGACACCACGAACACGAACAGCTGGAAGCGCTCGACCCGATAGCCGAGAAAGCGCGTGCGTGCCTCGGCGTCACGGGTCGCCACGCACACCCGACCCAGCTTGCTCGTCACGATTGCCCGGCAAAGCACGTAGCTCAGCGCCAGCGCTACGCCGGTAGCCAGGAACAAGCCCAGCCGGGTGTCGCTGCTGCGCAGGTTGAAGCCGAGGATCTCGCGGAAGTCGGTCAACCCGTTGTTGCCGCCGAAACCCATCTCGTTGCGGAAGAAAGCCAGCATCAGGGCAAACGTCAGCGCCTGGGTGATGATCGAGAGATACACCCCGGTGACTCGTGAACGGAACGCCAGAAAGCCGAACACCAGCGCCAGCGCTCCCGGTACCAGCAGTACCATCAGAAAAGCGAACCAGGCCATGTCGAAGCCCAGCCAGTACCATGGCAGGCTGTCCCAGTTGAGGAACACCATGAAGTCGGGCAGCACCGGATGGCCGTAGACGCCACGGTCGCCGATCTGGCGCATCAGGTACATGCCCATGGCATAGCCGCCCAGCGCAAAGAAGGCGCCGTGGCCGAGGCTGAGAATCCCCAGATAGCCCCACACCAGGTCCACCGCCACCGCCAGCAAGGCATAGCTCAGGTACTTGCCGAACAAGTTAACGGTATAAGCGCTGACATAGAGCGGATGCCCAGGCGGCACTGCCACATGCAGCAGCGTCACCAGAGTCATGGCTGCCAGCAGCACGCCGAGAAAGATCAGCGTCGAGCGTTCGCCGAAGGGGCGCAATAACCAGAGTCGAGAAGAATCCATGGATCAGCCCTCCGCCGCCCGGCCCTTCTGCGGAAAGAGTCCGCGGGGGCGCTTCTGAATGAACAGGATGATGAACACCAGCACGATGATCTTGGCCATCACGGCACCGGCCCAGGGCTCAAGCACCTGATTGATCACCCCGAGTGAGAGACCCGCGACCAGGGTGCCCCACAGGTTGCCCACTCCGCCGAACACCACCACCATGAAGGAGTCGATGATGTAGTTCTGTCCCAGGTTGGGTCCCACATTGGTGAGCTGTGAAAGTGCGACGCCGGCCAGCCCCGCCACCCCGGAGCCCAGGGCGAAGGTCATGATGTCGACCCGGGTGGCGCGGATACCCATGGAACGCGCCATGGCGCGGTTCTGAGTCACCGCCCGCACCTCCAGGCCAAGCCGGGTACGGCGCATGATCAGCATCAGCGAAGCGAACACCACCAGGGCGAAGCCGAGCACGTACATACGGTTGAGCGTCAGCGACAGCGCATCGTTGATGGCGATCGAACCACTCATCCACTCCGGGGTGATCACGGTCCGGTTGAGCGGCGAGATGGCGGTGCGTACCAGCTGCTGCAGGATCAGGCTGATACCGAAAGTGGCCAGCAGCGTCTCCAGCGGACGCCCCTTGAGGAACTGAATGACACCGCGTTCGATGGCGACACCGGCCAACGCCGCCACCATGAAACCGGCGGGAATCGCCAGAATCAGCGCCAACCCCGGCTGACCGGGCAGCAGCTGCTGCATGGCCCAGGTGGTGTAGGCGCCGAGCATGATCAGCTCGCCGTGGGCCATGTTGATCACGCCCATCACGCCAAAAGTAATGGCCAGGCCGATGGCGGCCAGCACCAGCACCGAGCCCAGCGACAGGCCGAAGTAGAGGGTCTCCACGGCGCGGTTGACCTTGAGCATCTGCTCGACGCTGTTCAACGCCTCGCGGGCGGCGTCGGCCACGAGCGGATCGGCGCCGTTGACGGCGCGGTTGAGGGCCACTCGCACGCGGGGGTGCAAGCTACCGCGCAGGTCGGCTATCGCCTCGATCTCGCCCTGCTCAAGACGATGGATGGCAAGTGCTTGCATCAGGCGCTCACGCACCCGGGCATCCGGCTCTTCCTCGATCACGGCAGCCAGAGGTTCGGCCAGGTCGGCATCGACCTCGCCAAGCAGGCGTTCGGCCGAGGCACGACGCAGAGCAAGATCAGACGAGTAGAGGTCGACCACGGCAATGGCGCTGCGCAGCTGGTTGCGCAGCGCGTTGTTGATGCCGATACGGTCAAGATCGCGACGCGACATCTCACCCAGCGGCTCGCCGCTCAAGGCATCCTGTACCGGCCACTCGCGGCCGGTATTGTCGAGCACCACCACGAAACGGCCTTCATCGGTGCGCTGAAGGCGACCGTCGAGCAGTGCCTGGAGCCAGTCGCGGGCGCGTGGGTCTTCGCTCAGCACGATGGCCTCGATGGCCTCGCCCTTGGCGGGAAAGGAGGCGACATCCAGCGCCTCGAGCAGTTCGGTGGCCACTTCGTCGTCGCCATTCGGCTCGCTCTGCGCCATGGCGGGAGCGGCCTGTGTCAGGCCGAGCGCCAGCGCGAGAGCCAGGAGGAGTACCAACAGCCACGAACCACGGGTCTCGGAGGCTCGTTCATTCCCGGCGGCAGCGGTGCCGACCCTCACCCCGGCCGACGCTGGCCCAAGCATGGGGGGATATCTCATCGGAGCGTTCCTCGGAATCGGTAGAGAAGGCGTGCTCCCCCACTGCCGTTGGGCAGCGGGGGATGGGGCGTTACTCGGCCAGAGCCGCTTCGGCTTCTTCGGCGGCCGTGCTGCCGCCGCAGCGGCCGGTGGCCACGTTGAAGTTGCCGCAACGCATCGGCGCCTGCCAGTCGGCCATCAGATCACGCGAGCCCGGCAGGAAATCGGACCAGGCGTCGCCGGCCACGGTGGAAGGCGTTTGCCACACGATGTCGAACTGGCCGTTGTCCTGCACCTCACCGATCAGCACCGGCTTGGTGATGTGATGGTTGGGCATCATCGCTGCAAAGCCGCCGGTCAGGTTGGGCACGGTCACGCCGATGATGGCGTCCTTGACCGCGTCGACCTCTGTGGTACCCGCCTTGCGCACCGCCTCGGCCCACATGTTGAAGCCGATGTAATGCGCTTCCATGGGGTCGTTGGTCACCGCCTCTTCGTCGCCGGTCCAGTCGATCCAGGCGTCGATGAAGTCGTAGTTGGCGTCGGTGTCCACGCTCATGAAGTAGTTCCAGGCCGCCAGGTGGCCGACCAGGGGGCCGGTGTCGATACCGGAGAGCTCCTGCTCGCCCACCGAGAAAGCGATGACCGGGATGTCGGCGGCGTCGATGCCCTGGTTGGCCAGTTCACGATAGAACGGCACGTTGGCATCGCCGTTGATGGTCGAAACCACCGCCGTCTTCTTGCCCTCGCTGCCGAAGCGGCGCACCTCGGCGACGATGTTCTGCCAGTCGGAGTGACCGAACGGCGTGTAGTTGATCAAGATGTCCTCATCGGCGACGCCGTGCTCCTCCTTGAGGAAGGCTTCGAGGATGCGGTTGGTGGTACGCGGATAGACGTAGTCGGTGCCGAGCAGGGCGAAGCGCTCCACGCCCACCTCGTTGATCAGATACTCGACGGCCGGTATCGCCTGCTGGTTGGGTGCCGCTCCGGTGTAGAAAACATTCTCGGAGGACTCTTCACCCTCGTACTGCACGGGGTAGAACAACAGACCATTGAGCTCCTCGAAGACCGGCAGCACCGCCTTGCGCGACACCGACGTCCAGTTGCCGAACACCACGTCCACCTGGTGTTGTTCGAGCAGTTCACGCGCCCGCTCGGCGAACAACGGCCAGTTCGAAGCCGGATCGACCACCACCGCCTCGAGCTGACGGCCGAGCAGACCGCCCTGCTCGTTCTGCTGGGCGATGAGCATTTCCACGGTGTCTTTCAGCGTCGACTCACTGATGGCCATGGTGCCGGAGAGCGAATGCAGGATGCCCACCTTGATGGGGTCCTCCTGGGCCAGCGCCTGGCTGGCGGCGCCAAGGGCAATCGCTGACAGCAGCGCGGCGGCCCCGGAGCGAAGCGGTGAAGACAGGGGACGAAGCGGGAAAGGCATGATGCGACGGGAAGCGTTCACTCGAACCTCCTTGCGCCCTCCTCTGGGAGGGACTTGTTGTGCAGGTCATGCACTGCCGACATTGGCAGTGCAGCTCTAGGCTCCCTGTCTTTGCAAGCCCCGCGCCAGCATGCAACATTCATTGGAAATCCATTGCCAAACAACAAAGTAGATTGAGTAATACTAGGCCGACACTCCCTCTACGCACCTCATCTGTGCACAACCGGCATGCGCTCATGCGCCGCGATCTACCGCCTGCACCAGCAATGCGCACCATGCCAGTGCACAGGTCCCCAAACGCAGCAGGGGCGCCGATTCCTCGACGCCCCTGCGTATTCACTGAACCCAATGGGATCAGCGGCGTGCCTTGGCCATCTTCAAGACGGGCTTGACCAGCGGCAGTGTCAGCGACAGTGCCGCAATGATCAGCAGCCACATGGAGATGGGCTTGTCGATGAAGATCGACCAGTCGCCACCCGAGATCTGCAGCGCACGACGCATCGACTCTTCCATGATCGCGCCGAGAATGAGCGCCAGAATGAGCGGTGCCGCCGGGAAGCCGAACAGCCGCATTCCCAGACCCAGCAGGCCGAAACCCAGCAGCAGCAACAGGTCGAAGACGCTGAAGCTCATGCCGTACACGCCGATCATGCAGAAGATCAGGATCAACGACAGCAACAGCGGTCGCGGCATGTCGAGGATCTTGGCAATCAACGGTATCAGCGGCAGGTTGAGCACCAGCAGGAAGATGTTGCCCAAGTACATGCTCGCCACCACGCCCCAGAAGACGTCGGGGCGATCCACCAGCATTGCCGGACCCGGCGATACCCCCATGACCAGCAGCGCGCCGAGCAGCACCGCGGTGGAGCCGGAGCCTGGCACCCCCAGGGTCAGCAGTGGCACGAAGGAGCCGGTACAAGCCGCGTTGTTGGCCGACTCGGGGGCCGCCACGCCCTTGATGTTGCCCTTGCCGAAGGTATCCCCATCCTTGGCCAGACGCTTCTCCATGCTGTAGCCCAGGAAGGAGCCGATGGTGGCGCCGGCCCCCGGCAGCACACCGGTGAAGAAGCCCAGGATCGAACTGCGGCCGATGGGTGCCGCGATCTCCTTCACTTCCGACTTCGACAGCTTGAGCGAGCCGATGGCATTGCGTGGCTGCTCCTTGCCGCCGCCACCCTTGAGCAGCATGTAGAACACCTCGGCCAGAGCGAAGATGCCCAGCGCCACGACAAGGAACTCGATGCCGTCGAGCAGGTGAACGGTACCGAAGGTGAAGCGCTCAGTGCCGGTCTGCAGGTCGATGCCCATGATCGAGATCATCACCCCCACCACGGCGGCTATCAGCCCCTTGACCAGCGACTTGTCCGACAGCGACACCACCGCAGTCAGGCCAAGCACCATCAGCGAGAAATATTCTGCCGGACCGAAGCTCACGGCCACCCGCCCGAGCAGCGGCGCCACCAGCATCAGGAAAATGATCGAAACGGTGCCGCCGATGAACGAGGCGTAGGCGGCAATGGCCAACGCCTTGCCGGCCTGCCCCTGCTTGGCCATTGGATAGCCGTCGAAGGAGGTGGCCACCGTACCCGCCACCCCGGGGGCGTTCAGCAGGATCGACGAGGTCGAACCGCCGAAGATGGCGCCGTAATAAACGCCGGCCATCAGTATCAGACCCGACGACGGATCCATGCCGAAGGTCAGCGGAATCATCAGCGCCAGGGCGCTGATCGGCCCCAGCCCCGGCAGCATGCCGATCACGGTACCGGCAAAGACACCGGCGAAGACGTAGAAGAGATTGATCGGCTCCAGCGCGATGCTGAAGCCGTACATCAGATTGTTGAAGGCTTCCATGGGCTCGCTCTCCGGCCAGTCAGATCGGCAGCACGCCGGTGGGTAGGTAAACGCCCATGACCCGTGTCATGGTCAAGTACAGCGCCAACACCACGCCCAGCGCGGTGGCCAGGTTGATCCAGTGGCGACGATAGCCGTAGTAGGCAGCCAGCCCATAAACCAGGGCGACTGAGGTCAACACGAAACCCACCGGTACCAGCAAGAGGGCATACACCGCCAGGGTAACGGCCGTGACCACCACGCGTGACCACGGCCGTAGCAGCAAGGGCTGCTGCTGCTCCTCGGGGTCGAGCGCTTCCGGTACATCCTTGGCCTTGGGTTTTTCCAGGAACAGCAGGACCGCAAGCCCAAGCAGCGTGAAGCCCAGCACCTTGGGGAAAAGGTCGGAATCGATCGGGCGCGGCAACGGAAAGGAGGGAATCTGCCAGGCCATGGCCAGATAGCCCACCGCCAGCAGCGCCAGTAACAGCGCAATGATCTGGTTGGAGTTGAGTCGTGTCATGGGATTCGGTCCCGGGCTACCGCCGAGCGGGCAGCGCCCAAGTGTGGCGTTCGAGTATGCCCGGACCACGCAAAGCGAGGTCCGGGCCCGGGTAGCGGGAAGCGAACAGGTGTTGCGGCTTATTCGCCCAGCAGGCCGAGGTCACCCAGAATGGTGCTGAACTGCTCTTTCTGCTCATCGAGGAAAGCACCGAACTCTTCGCTGGTCTGATAGGCATCGATCCAGCCCAGCTGCTCGCGAGCCTGCTGCCAGCCGTCGGTTTCGAGCATCTGAGCGAAAAGATCCTCATAGTAGGCCACTGCCTCTTCAGGCATGTCCGGAGCCCCCATCACGCCGCGCCAGATATCGAAGGTGTAATCGATATCCTGCTCCTGATAGGTCGGAACGCTCTCCAGAGCACCGCCCAGACGCTCGGGCGCGGAAACGCCCAGTGCACGGATCTGGCTGTTTTCGCCAAGCTGACCCGAGGCCTCACCGGCGCCGGTGATCACCGCCTCGACGTGACCGCCCATCAGGCTGGTCATGGCCTCGCCACCGCCCGAGAACGGGATGTAGTTGACGTCCGCTGCGTTCAGGCCCGCCGCGGCCGCCAGGCCCGCCATGGAAATATGATCCATGGAGCCAGGCGCACTACCGCCGCCGACGCTGAGGCCGGGATTCTGCTCCATGGCCTCGAGCAGCGACGGCAGGTCTTCGTAGGGAGAGTCGTTGCGCACCAGCACGATCGAATAGTCGGTGATCAGTCGGGCCACGGGCGTGAAGTGTGTGTGGTCGTAGCGAGACGCACCGGCAAGCGGAACCAGGATGATGGGCGGGCTGGTGGCGAACAGCTTGTGCGGGTTACCGCTGTCGCGGGCGATCTGCGCCCAGGCCACCGCACCGCCGCCGCCAGGCACGTTGATGGCACCGAAACTGCGCTCGGCCAGTCCCTCTTCCTGGATCACCCGCGATGTGGTGCGGACCAGGGTATCCCAGCCGCCGCCCGGGTTCGCCGGAGCGATGAATTCGATGTTGCGCGTCGGCGCCCAATCGTCGGCCTGGGCAGCGCCGGTCATGCCTACAACCGCGGCGAGCGGCAGCACGATGGCGCTGAAACGTGAGAGGTGTTGCTTGGCACTCATGGCGTTCTCCTGGAGTGTATCTTGTTGTGACGGTGGGTCTCGCGCCCACGTACAAGAGGAACGTTAGAAGAGCTGGATACGAAGCGGCAAGTTTATGGGCATAAACGATAAATTGTTCGTTGTGCGCATTTTGTTCATTTTGCTCACGGACGGGGTGAAATGCTCACCCCTCTTCGCACCACGCCGCCGCATCGCCCATGAGGCGATAGCGCCGTTCAGGTCTCCCTACATCACCGTAGCCCAGTTCGGCCCCAACCACCTGAACCGATACCAGAAATTCCAGGTAGCGTCGTGCCGTCGAGCGGCTCGCGCCCATGGCGCGCGCCACGTCCATGGCCGCAAGAGGGTGGCCGGCACTTTCCAGCGCCGCCACCACGGTGCGCAGCGTCAGGCGATCGATACCCTTGGGCAGGCTGCGCGCGCCGCTGACGGCGCCGCCTTCGGGTCGCAGGCGGGACAGCACCCGGTCGAGCTCCTCCTGATTGAGCTCATGGCGCGCCGACAACGCTTGGCGCTCACGCCGAAAGCGGGACAGCATCTGCGTCATGCGCAGCGCCTCGACGGGCTTGATCAGATAATCGAATATGCCGCCGCGCAGGGCCTCGGAAATGGTATCCACCTCGCGCGCGGCAGTGATCATGACGATATCGACATGCACATGCTCACGGCGCAGCGCCCACAGCAGCTCCAAGCCTTCGACATCAGGCAGATAGGCATCGAGCAGGACCAGTTGAACCTCGTCGGCATGGCATGCCATCAGCTCATGGGCCTCGGCTCCACTGCGCGCCATCCCGACGACGCGAAAGCCCTGGCTCTGTTCGATGAAGGCGCGATGAATCTCGGCGATCCGAAAATCGTCCTCGACGATCAACAGACCGTACTCCTCAGGCGTGCTGCCTGCTTCGTGCATCTCTTCCCCCATGGCGTGTCGCTCTTGTCGTTATCATTTCCCGGCTGCGAGCGGCTCTGCCGTTCGGCACAGTGAGCGGTCGAGTACCACCGTGAAGCAGGCGCCGCCGAGTTCGCTCTCTTCCAGCGTGACGGCGCCGCCATGCTCGCGGCACAGACGACTCACTAGCGCCAAACCGATACCGCGATGCTTGCCCGGCTTGGTGGAAAATCCCTCGGTGAAGATCGCCTCGACGTGTTCGGGCGGGACACCGGGGCCGTTGTCCTCCACTTCGATCAGCAGCTGCTCGCCGAGGTCGGTGAAGAACAGCCTCACCTGCCCGCTCTCGCCGTGAAGCCGCACGGCATGACAGGCATTGTCGATCAAGTTTCCGAGTATCGTCATCACCACTTCCTGGCCGGTGAAGGTCAGCGGCGTGGAGAGCGAGCTCTGCTCATCGATCTCGAGATTGACGTTGAGCTCCCGGGCACGGGTCAGCTTGCCCATCAGCGTGCCGCTGACGACCGGGTCGGCCACGTGTTTCATCAGGAAGGTCATTTGCGCCTGCTGCCGCTCGCTCTCCTGGTGAATCAACGCCAACGCATCGTCGATGCGATCGAGCTGGAGCAGCCCCGAAATGGTATAGAGCTTGTTGGAGTATTCGTGAGCCTGAGCCCGCAGCATGTCGACGTCGCGACTCGCCGCACTCAACGCATCGGAAAGCTCGACGATCTCGCGCCGGCTGCGGAAGGTGGCCACAGCGCCCTCGATCTCTCCGGCGTCCAGAATCGGCACGCGGTTGACCACGACCGGATGATCGCCGAGCCACATCTCCTGATCGAACTGACGCTCACCGCGCTCTAGCACTTCGAACAGCCGCGAGTTGGGCACCACCTCCTGGATGGGTCGGCCCAGGACCTCTTCGTCGGCGGGCAGCCCGAGGAAGCGGCGAGCCTGTTGATTGACCAGCGTGATCTGGCCCTCGTGGTTCACCGCCAGGATGCCTTCGTGAATCGACTGCAGGATGGCCTCCTTCTCCATTGCCAGCCGGGCGATCTCGTAGGGTTCGAGGCCGAGTATCACCCTCTTCAGGTGGCGTGAGAGCAGATAGGCACCGGCAAAGCCGGACACGATCATCAGCGCCACCAGCCACCAACCCAGGCTGGTGTGCTCGATCACGTCCATGGCCACCCGGTCGAGCATGAAGCCGACCGAGACGATGCCGATGATATTGCCGTCGGCATCGAACACCGGCGTCTTGCCGCGCATTGCCTCACCCAGCGAACCGGTGGCCTCGGAGACGTAGGATTCGCCGTGCAACAGGGCACGGTCGTTGTCACCGCCCACCATGGGCTTGCCCAGCCGCTCCGGTAATGGATGCGAATAGCGCAGGCTGTCGGTGTTGCCCACCACCACGTAGCGCGCTCCCGTTTCGCGGCGAATGCGCTCGGCAATGGGTTGAATGGTGGCGCTGGGGTCGGGGTCGTCGAAGGCAGCGATCAGTTCGGGGATGCTGGCCACGCTCTGAGCCACCGCCAGCGCACGTTCCCCCATCTGGTGGCTGATGATCTCGCCCTTGCGATGATTGAGATAGGCGCCCTGGGCCAGCAGCATGGCGGCGAGCAGCACGCCGACCAGCAGCATCACCTGCAAGCGGAAGCTACGCGTTAGCCAACTGCGACGCGGGCGGCCACGGGGCAGACGCTGTAATTCGGCAATGGAATCGCTGCGTGGGGAAGACATGGCGGACGCTCGAGGTTAGCGATGGCGCCATTGTCGCATGGCTGACAGACGTAGACATCTGCCGGCCAGGCCCTGGGTTTTCATTCGGGCGAAATACGCACGCCGACGACACCCGGCCCGATCATGTCGAGCTCTTCGGCGGCGCGGCGCGAGAGGTCGATGACCCTGCCGCGTACGAAGGGGCCGCGGTCGTTGATCCGCACTACCGTTTCTCGACCGTTGTCGAGCCGGGTCACCCGCACCCGGGTACCGAACGGCAGGCTGCGATGGGCAGCGGTGAGCGCGTTGCGATCGTGGCGTTCGCCGCTGGCGGTCTGGCGACCGTGGTACCGGTCGGCATAGAACGACGCCTGGCCCTGCTCGCCGCTCCAGCCCGCCGGGACTGACACGCGCTCGCCCTGCGCCCCACCGCGACCGGCGCAGCCGGTCATCAAGAGCAACACCAGAAGGGCCACTGCACCTCGTAGAATGCGAGACGTCGCCGGGCCGGAAGCGCAAAACTTAGCTGGGATCATCCGATAATCTCGAACAAGAAGACCTGTCAAACCCGGCCGACATTAGCGGCTTGCCCCGGCAGGGGCAAGCCTGTCGCTCAACTGGCCAGTGTACGGCGCAGCCTCGGGCTCAGCAGCTCCCCCATCACCGTGACCAGCGCCAGCACGCCCAGCAGCCACGGCCAGTGCACACCGAATTCCAGCCGCGCAATGCCCAGCGCATCGACGAAGATCACCAGGATGCCCAGTGGGCTGACGTAGCGCACCATGAATAGCCACAGGGCATGCCAGTGCGGCGCCAGCCCCAGCTCCTCACGGAATATTTCGCTCTTCAGCACGAAACCGGCCAATAGCGCCATGCCCAGACCGCCCAGCGGCATCATCCAGCGCGAGGTCAGGTAGTCCAACCAATCGAAGAAGTGGCGACCGGCAAGGGTCCAGTCGGCCCCCAGGTTGAACGACAGCATCGCCAGGGTACTGACCAGCCACAGCACGATGCCGGTACCCCAGGCAGCGGTGCGCCGGCTGATACCCTTATTATCCACCAGCCAGGAGACGGTAGCCTCGACCATCGAGATCGACGAAGTCAGCGCCGCCATGGAGAGCATGACGAAGAACAGGATGCCGAACAGCGTCCCCAGCGGCATGGCCTGGAAAGCCAAGGGCAGGCTCATGAAGATAAGGCCCGGGCCTTCACCGGGATTCAAGCCGTTGGCGAAGATGATGGGGAAGATCGCCAGCCCCGCCATCAGCGCCACCACGGTGTCGGCAATCGCCACGCTGAAGGTGGTGCGCACGATTGACGTGCGTGAAGGCAGGTAGCTGCCGTAGGTGAGAATGGCACCGGAGGCCAGCGACAAGGTGAAGAAGGCATGCCCGAGAGCAGCGAGCATGCCGTCACTGGTCAGGCTGCCGGCATTGAACGAGAACAGGAAACGCCAGGCCTCGCCGAAGCCGCCCGAGAAGACCCCATAGCCGATCAGGATCAGCAGCATGATCACCATGCCCGGCATCATCCAGCTGACGCTCTTCTCGATGCCCGCCTGCACGCCCTTGCCTACGATCAACATGGTCAAGAGGGTGACAAGGGTGCTCCAGAAACCGAGGTTGAAGGGGTTCTCGTTATTGGCGACGAAGATCGCCACCATGTCGTCTACCCCGCTGCCGACCAGCTGGCCCGAGAGCATCTTCCAGAGATAGGAGAACGACCACCCTGCCACGACCACATAGAACGACAGGATCATGAACCCGGCCAGCATCGCCAGCCAGCCCAGCAGCGACCACAGCGGTGAGCGCCCGGACTCCGTCACCACGCGACGTACCGCATCGATGGGGCTGCCCCGGCCGCGCCTCCCGAAGGCGATCTCGGTCATCATCACCGGCACGCCCACGGCCAGGATACAGGCCAGGTAGACCAGTACGAAGGCGCCACCGCCATGCTCGCCGGTGATGTAAGGGAACTTCCAGATGTTGCCCAGGCCAACGGCCGAACCCGTCGCCGCCAGCACGAAGCCCCAGCGGCCCAGCCACTGGGCGCGAGGTTGTTGCGTATCGGTCATCTTGTCACCAGGGGGGAATCGTTATTATCGACAGGAGCAGGAATATGCCCGGCCATATCAGTGCAAAGCAACACAATTTGTTATTGAGAGTTTTTCATACAGTCTTAATGTCTGACATCAAGACAAAAAAACGGCTCCCGCCCTGGGGCGGAAGCCGTTCTAGAGATCAATCGTCCTTGAGCACGCCACGACGGATCTGATCCTCTTCGATCGATTCGAACAGGGCCTTGAAGTTGCCCTCGCCGAAGCCGTCGTTGCCCTTGCGCTGAATGATCTCGAAGAAGATCGGGCCGATGACGGTCTCGGTGAAGATCTGCAGCAGCACGCCCTCGTCGGGACCGCCGTCGATCAACAGGCTCAGCTCGCGCAGATCCTCCACCTTCTCTTCATGGTTGGGCACCCGCGAGTCGATCTTCTCGTAATAGGTGTCCGGCGTGGAGAGGAAGGTGACGCCGTTGGCGCGCAGGGCACGCACGGTGGCGTAGATGTCGTCGGTGGCCATGGCCAGGTGCTGAATACCCTCGCCGTTGTACTCACGCAGGAATTCGGCAATCTGCGACGTATCGTCGGCAGACTCGTTGATCGGGATGTGCATCTTGCCGCAGGGTGCGGTCATGGCGCGGGAGTGAAGGCCGGTCTTCTTGCCCTTGATGTCGAAGTAGCGGTTCTCGCGGAAGTTGGCGATTTCGGTGTAGAAGTCGGCCCAAACGTCCATCTGCCCGCGGTCGACGTTGTGGGTCAGGTGATCGAGCACCTTGAGGCCGACGCTATTGTCGTTGGGCGAACGGCCGGGAATCGCCTCGAAGTCGATGTCATAAATGGTGCGCCCTTCGCTGTCGACCTTGTCGTCGACGAAATAGAGCAGCGAGCCACCGATGCCGCGTACCGCGGGAATGCCCACCTCGCCGGGGGCTACGGGGTTCTCAACCGCTTCGGCGCCGTGGGCCAGGGCATACTCGAAGGCCTGCTTCGCATCGGACACTTTCCAGGCCATGGCGCAGGCGCAGGGGCCGTGAACGCGGGCGAACTCGGCGGCGTGGCTGTTCGGCTCGGCGTTGAGCACGAAATTGACGTTCTCCTGCTGGAACAGGAACACCTGCTTGGAGCGGTGCTTGCGGGTCTCGGTAAAGCCCATGCGGTTGAACAGCGCACGCAGCGCCTCGAGGCCCTCGGCGGTCGGCGCACTGTACTCGACGAACTCGAAACCGTTGGTACCGATGGGATTGTCGCGAGTGATCGGTGAGACGGTCTTGGCGGGTGCGTTCATGTTTCCTCCAGGGGTTGGCCGTGGTCATGAGCCGTTGTTATGAATAGGGAAGCCCCGGCACCCATTGCGTGCCGATGTGTGGTTCAAGCCTAGTGCCCCACTCTCCCAGCCGAAACGCCCTCTTGGTGGCGATGCGACACTGCTGGAAGCCCCATTTACAGCCCACTTGTATAGAAAACGTTACACCCAGCCCAAGACAAAGAATCAGGCCTCCCGGGCGGTGCGAAATCGTGACAGGCCGTAAAGAAACATTTACGCAGGAAGTGTCAGGGCATCATCGCGCCACTGGCCAGCCTCCACGCCACCCACGCCAATATCGCGGCGATGAAGAGGTCGATCGCCCGCCATACCCGCGCGCTTGCCAGTCGTGGCGCCAGCCAACCTGCCGCGGCCGCCAGGCCGAAGAACCAACCGAACGAAGCCATAGCCGCACCGAGGAAGAAGCCCAGCGGACTCGGCTGCACCGCGCCGATGGCACCGAGCAGCACCACCGTTTCCAGATAGACCTGAGGGTTGAGCAGCGTAACGGCGAGCGTGGCCGCCAGTGCCGCCTGCCACGACTGCACCTGACCGCCTCCCGCCGTCAGTGCCTGCCCGGCCATTGCCCGGCGCAGCGCCAGCCACGCCTGCCAGGCGAGGAAGGCCGCCCCTGCCCAGCGTGCCACTTCCATCAACGCCGCCTGTTGAGCGATCAAGATTCCCAACCCCAGCACGCCGACGCCCACCAGCAGCCAGTCGCACAGCGCACAGACACCTGCAACCAGCCAGGCGTGCTGACGCCGCAGGCTCTGCTGCAGCACGAAAGCGTTCTGCGCACCGATGGCAACGATGAGGCCGGCACAGATCAATAGCCCGTTGAGCCATGACATCCACATTGCATCTTTCTCCTGGCAAGACAGTAGGGCCAAGGCTAAGCTCGCAGCATCGATTAGAGAAACAAATAAACAGAATAGGGAATTAGAAAATCTAATGATCGATTACAAGCTGCTCGAAGCCCTGGTGGCGGTGCTCGACCAGGGCGGCTTCGAGCGCGGCGCGCGGCAGCTGGGATTGACCCAATCGGCGGTTTCCCAGCGTATCAAACTGCTCGAAGCGCGCCTCGGACAGCCGGTGCTGGTACGCAGCCCGCGGCTGGAGCCCACCCCTCTGGGGCGCAAGCTGCTCAATCATGCCCAGCAGGTGCGCCTGCTGGAGAGCGACCTGCTGGGCGAGGTGCCGGCCCTTGGCGGCGGCGAACAGCGCCTGCGCCTGGCCATCAACGCCGACAGCCTGGCCACCTGGTGGCCGGAGGCCATCGGCCGCTTCTTCGAAGACTACCGGGTGCTGTTCGACTTGGTGGTGGAAGATCAGGAGGTGGCACTCAAGTGCATGCGTGACGGCGACGTGGCCGGTTGCATCTGCGCTTCACCCACGCCGGTGCAGGGGTCACGCAGCCACCCCCTGGGGAGCATGCGCTATCGTGCGCTGGCCAGTCCCGCCTTCATGGCACGCTACTTTACCGATGGCGTGACACCGCAAGCGCTGCGTCTGGCGCCGGCCATCGTGTTCGGACCGGATGACCGTCTGCAGCACCGCTATCTGGCCCAGCACGGCGTCGAGCCGCCCTTCCCTCACCACCTGTGCCCTTCGTCGGAGGGCTTCATCGGTCTGGCGCTGGCTGGGCTAGGCTACGGCATGGTGCCCGAACGCCAGGCCGAGCGGGAGCTCAGCGAAGGGCGACTGCAGGAAATCGATCCCGGCCCCTACCTCGCCGACGGCCGCCTGGTCGACCTCTCACCGGGCTTCGTCATCGACGTGCCGCTCTACTGGCACCACTGGCGCCAGGGCGGCAAGGTGCTCGATGCCCTCACCGACCACCTGCTGCGACTGGGTGACGCCTGGCTGACGCCACTCTCCAACGTCTAAGCGTTTCGCAGCTTGGTCTCGACGCTCGTCACCTTGTCGGCCATCGACTGCTCGCGGTCGGTGCGCGTTCCCAGCTTGATGGTGGTGGTGATGCGCGGCGCCCCCATCTCGTGCACCACCTCGTGGCAACGCTTGACTGCCGCCATCACCTCATCCCACGGCCCCTCGATATTGGTGCCGTAGGCATGCATACGGTGTTCGAGGCCCGATGCTTCGATCACCCGCTGACAGGCGGCGACCTGCGGTGAAACCGATACGCCTACCCCTAGCGGAATGACGCAGAGATCCATGATCACATGCATGGCGTCCTTCTCCTTGCATTGGGCCGACGACGACTCAGGTCGTTGCCGGCTCGCTGACGTGAATGCCGAACAGGCTGGCTTCACCAGCGCTGCGGCCGAGTGTTTCCGGCGGCGTAATACGGCCGTCGCGCACCATCACGTGCCCGCCCTGCCCCTGAGCGCCGCCGATCACGCTGCCCACCAGGTAGGTGGGGAAGATGTCGGGGTCGTTCTCGTAGTTGGGGTTGTGGATCAGGCCGATCATCTGGAATCGCCCGCGGGTGTTGCGCAACGACTCCAGCGAGTCCTGTATCAAACGACGGTGCGAGAGTTTGGAGAATAGCCCGTCGAGCAGGATCACGCTTTCACGGCTGGTACGCGCCCGGCGACGGTGGTGCCCCGGCAGTTCGCGCAGCTCGCGCTCGATGGCGAATTCGGAAAGCTTGACCAGCCACATCAGCGATACCGCCTCCCGCTGGCCTTCCGACATCTCCTCGTTGAGCGAAAACAGCCGCCCGTGGGGGCGAATGGCGTCGTGCTTGAGGCGGATCGCCACGTCGTGGAACAGGCCACGGTAGATGCGCCGACGGATCTGGCGCAGCAGGTCGTCGTCACGACGCCGTGCTTCCCCGTCGACCATACCGCCATCGCGTTCGGCACGGCGGCGCATGGCGGCCTGATGCTCGTCGATGTCGGCCAGCAGCGTGGCGATCAGGTCGCGCAACTGGTCGGCGCCGATCAGCGAGGCCTTGACCTCGAAGAAAGCCCCCCCTTCGCCGCTGCTCTTGGCCACGCGCTTGAGGATGTCGAGGTTGCCGGCGGCATCCGAGATGATCGAGCTGAGTCGCTCCACCAGGGTGCCTTCGATCTGTTCACGGGAAGCGTGCAGCCGTTCGACCCGTACGCGATGGTCGTCGAGCTGCCCGGCCAGCTGTTCGTACAACGAGGAGAGATCGTCCAGCGCTTCCTGAGTCGAACTGGAATGGCTCAGACCGCTCAATCTGGCACGTTCGGTGTCGCTGAAATGGCGACTATGAGCCGCCTCGGCCAGCGCCTCGGCAAGCTTGCGTTCACCGCTCTCGACCTGGCGGGCCTGACGTTCACGGTTACGCGCCCGCTCGCCCAGATTAAGCTCGCCTAGGGCGTCGACCAGGGTCTGCTGACACGCCTCCAGCGCCTCGATGTCCAGCGCACCGTCACCGGAGCCGGCCATGACACGCCAGCTACCCAGAGCCGCGTTTCGCGCCGCGTGTTCCCCATCGTCGCCTGGCCACTGGCTGGCCTGTTCGAGATCGACCAGCGCCGCCAGGCGACGCGGCCAGCCCTCGGGAAGCTCGCGCAGCACTCGCAGCCACTCCACCGCCAGCTGGTCGATGCAGGCCAACGCCCGGCGCTGATCGGCCAGGCGCGACTCGAGCACGTCGCGCTCTGTCGCGAGCGCCTTGCGCGACTCGCGTAGCTCGCCGAGTTCGCGCTTGACCCGGGCAATGTCGCGTTCGAGTTTCTGACTGCCGCCGCCGGCGTCGCGCACCTCCAGGTAGGCACGGATACGGGTGAAGTCGAAATCCGCTTGCTTCGTGGCGCGGGCCTGGGCCGACTCCAGCTCGGCCTGCACCTCGGCGGCGCTGGCCATGAAGTCGACCCCGCCGTCGGCTTCGAAGCGCGCCAGGGCGCGCAGACGATCGCGCTCGCCGTCGCTGAAGATGCCGCGCAGCTGTGCCTCGGTCTCCGTCACGCTGCGCGCCAGCGCCTCCTTCTGCTCCTCGGCGGCGGCCAGCCGCACGTTTGCATCGCTCAGGTGGCGCTCGAGCTCAGTGAGCCGCGCTTCCAGTGCCTGCAGCCGCTCGACGCCTCCGGCGTCGCTGAACTGCTCGGCGGCGAGCCAGGTCTGCCCATGGGCCTCGAGTTCGCGCCCTGCCCGCTCGCGCTCGGGGGCCAGTTCGGCCAGCGCCGTCTCGGCTTCAAGCTTCGCCTCGGCGGCCTCCTGCTGGGCGAACTGACCGCCCTCCTGCAGGTAGCGCTGATAGTCGTCGATGCAGGTGAGCGCGGCGTCGGTCAATCGTGGGGCCAGCGCGGCCTCGCGCTCGGCTAGCGCCGCCAGCCGTTCGGCCAGTGTCTCCAGGGCCAGTTCCACCTGAGCCTCGTCGGCTTCGCGGGCACGCAGCGCCAGGGCAAAGGTCTCACCGTGGGGATCGAGCCGTTCGCACTCTACGGCCAGCGCCTTCTGCCGCTCAGCGTCTGCGGCAAGGCGCCTTTCGGTGGCCTCGCGCAGCGCTTCGAGATAGCTGGGGTCGAGCGCGGCCTTGACCGCCAGGGTTTCCACCCCGGCCACGGCCCCCAGCGGCGGCTCGCCCCGGGCCAGCAAGCCGGCGAGCGAGTCGGCCTCGAACACCGGTACCGCCAGGCCAGCTTCGATCAGCGCGGCAGCAGCGGCCTCCGCCGCCTCGCGCCCGGCCACCACCGGAGCGAACAGCACGCCGGCGGCCTGCACCAGCCACTCGCGCCGCTGCTCCAGGGGCAATCCTTCACGATTGAGCACCGCATGTAGCGGCTGCCAGGCAATGCCGGCCTCATCCAGGTGCTGATGCGCCTCGGCCTCGACCACGCGCCGCTCCAGCGGGTCGCCGGAGAGGCTCGCCAAGTAGCGTTCGCGGGCGGCAATATCGGCTGCCAGCGCCTCGGCTTCCCGCAACAGCCGCGGGTAGCGGCGCCGGGCGTCGGTCTGCCACTGCTCGGGGGCCAGCTCGCTGCGCTCGGCGAAAGCGAGCCGCGCCCGATGCAAGTCACGCAGATGGCTCTCTTCGTCGAGCAGCCGTTTACGCTCATCGACCAGCTCACGCTCACGTTCACGCAGCCGGGCGCGCAGGTGTACCGGCTCGTCGTCGCCGTGGAGCTCGCCGTAATGACGAGCCGCCTCGGCCAGCGGTGCCAGCCGGGCCAGGGTGCGCTCGGCCTCCTGGCGGCGCTGTTCGGCCTCGCGACAGTTCGACTCCAGCTCGGCCAGGGCCGTCTTGCGCCGCGTCCAGAAGCCGCTCACCTCTTCGTCCGGCCAACCTTCGACGAAGGCGCGCCAGGGAGCCTGTCCGCGGGTCAGCAGACCCTGCTCGCCGGTCAGGCGCTCGCGTTCGCCGTTGAGCCGCTCACGCTCGCCGCGGGCGGCCTCGAAGGCGGTAGTGACGTCATCGCGGCGCCGGGTCAGCTCCTCGAGCGTCTCCGCCAGCTCGGTCTCACGCTCGAGCTTCTCTTCGAGACGCTCGGCCGGTGTGGCATCGAAGCACTCGAGACGGAAGGCAACGTGCCAGGCGGCAACCTGCTTGAGTTCGCCGACGCGGCCCAGGTGCGCGTTGAGCGCCGCACGGGCACGCGTCGCCTCGGCTCTGGCCACCTCGGCGCTGGCCTCGGGAGTTTCCAGCTCGGCCTCGCTGAACAGCCCCTCGGAGAGCGCCTGGGTGTAGAAGCTCTGGTTGTCGACGAAGTCGCGCTGCTGGGATTCCAGCCGTTCGCGCTCCTGCTCCATGGCGTCGCGGCGCGCGTCCAGCTCGGTGAGTTCGCGGGTCAGTTCTTCGAGATAGACGCCATCGCCGATCACCTCTTCGCGGAAGCGGTTGCCATCGGCGGCCTCGAAGGCGTCGGCTCCTTCGTCCAGGGCAGCCAGGGCCCTGTCGCGGGCGCTGTCGTCGTTGAAGGCGTGACTCTCGCTCAGCCACTCGCGGGCAGCCTTGAAACTGACATGCCCCACGTCGCGATTGAGCGGCCAATCCGCCTCGGGCAGGTGAATCAGGCGCCGATGGACGTCGACTCGGGCGCCGCGCTCCGACAGCGCCTGGCGCACGGCCCGCTCGGAGAGGCCGGAAAGCGTGGCCAGCAGCCAGGTGGAAACCCGGGGCCGGGTGGTATCGCCGGCAATCCAGGCGAAGCCCTCCAGCGGGGCGCCGCCGCCCTCTTCGTACCCACCCGCTGCGTCGGCTCGCGGCAGCCCAGGCAGGCCCAGCAGCGCCTGGCCGCCCAGCAGCGCTTCACTGGCCGCCAGCCCTTGGTCGAATTCTTCGAGCCTGGCGCGGGCATCGCGCAGGGTCTCGCCCTGCTCGCGCAGCTCGGCCAGGCGCACCACCTTGTCGCTGGCGCGGCGCTGGTCGCTCTCGGCCTCCTCCAAACGGTGGCGCAACTCGGTGATGTTGGTGCCGGAGTTGAGAATCACCTCCTCGATCAACTCTTCGCTTTCGTCGGTTTCGCCACGAGTGGCACCGGAGAGGATCTCGGGGGCCAGCACCTCGAAGAAGAACGCCTGATCGGCCTTCTCCCCGGCGCGGGGCTTGATGGCGTTGAAGATCTGGCTCTTGTCGGCACCGCCTTCCTTCTGGAAGGCGGCAAGCTGGGCCAGTTCACGACGCGACACATGGGCACCCACCGCTTCGAGCCACTCCTCGCGGTTGTGGGTCAGGCGCACATTGCGCTCGGCCATGGCGGCCTTGACGTCGCGGTTGGCATAGAGCGCCAGCTTGCCGTCGAGGGTCAGGTGATGTACCGGCACGTCCTCGAGGCGACCGCCATAGTGGTAGAAAGAGAGCCCGCTGCCATCGCTGTAGCCGTAGAAGCCGAACACGAAGGTCTCGCCGGCCACCTCCTCACCGGCGGCGGCGAGCATGTCGTCCTGACGTTCGAGACCGCTGCGCGAACGAAACTCCACCCGCAGGTGGCTCCAGCTCCGGCCCTCCCCGCTCACCGCCGAGGGGGAGCACTTGCGCCGCGTGCGCGAGAGCAGCGTGCGATCCCGCGACAGCAGCCCGATCAGCGCCTCCGCAAGCGTGGTCTTGCCGAAACCGTTCTCCATGCTGATCGCGCTGGATTGGCCGCGCAGATCGAGCAGCACATGGCGCATCTTGGCGTCCCAGGGCGAGGTCACGTCACCGTGCTTGTTGAGCAGGTTGGCGACCTCGATGCGATTGATCACGCTCATGCCTGGGTCTCCTCGTGTTCGTCGATTGGCGCTTCGTGCGCCTCGTCCCGATACCGGCTCGCCACGCGGCCCTGAGCCAAGGCCTGCAGATGGCCGAGCTGATGAATGCCGATCTGCTCGCTCTCCAGGGCCCCGAGCAGGGTCTGCTGCCATACCTCGCCGCCGCTCTCTTCGCTTGGCGTGGCAGGGTCAGCCTCACGCAGGCTTTCCAGCAGCCCGGCGCGCACCTGAAGGTCGATGAAGGCACGCACCCGGCGGCTGATGTCCTCGCCGCGCTCCTCCAGCAGCGCTCGGCTGGCCTCCGGCGCATCTTCACCCAAGGCACGCAGCGACTCGAGCTGGTCGCGCATCAGCTCGACCAGCTCGGCGCCGGCGAAGGTGGCCTCCTGATAGCGGCTGACATCGGAAAGCGCGCGGTTGTAGCGGGTGTAGAGCAGCGTATGCATCAACAGCCACAGCTGCAGATACCATTGGGCCAGCTCTGCACGGCTCTCCTGGCGCAGCTTGAGCGCCTCGAAAACGGGTTCACGAGTGTACAGCGGCGGCTGCTCCAGCTCAGGGTCCGGCAGCAGCGCGTAATAGCGCGAGCCAGGCGCGATGCCGGGATAGTCGCCGGCCTCGAAGGCCTTCAACCTCAGGCCCTGGCCGGCCAGGAAGTCGCGAAGCCCTTCGCGTTCGGCCTCGCTGGCGTCGTCGATCAACGCGCATACATCGCGCTCGGAGAGCTGGCCTTCACGGGCGGCGCGGCGCTTGCGACCGCCACCCGGCGTACGTTCGGCGCTGCGATAGCGCAACAGGTAGGCGACCACTTCGCCCATCTCGGTCATGTTCATACGGGCTTGTCCTGATCGATTCGGCGGGTAACGTCATTCAAGGCAGCGGGCGCCTGTAAGGTGTTCGGCGCGGCTTCGGGCGCCTGTAAGGTGTTCGGCGCGGCTTCGGGCGCCTGTAGAGAGAAGAAGCCGAGAGAGGGAGTCACGGCCCCTTCGATACGGCGGCCGTCGTCGAGCTGGAGTTCGAACGGCGTGGCATCGAGACCCACGGCGAGCCCCGGGTCGAGCAGCTCGGTGTCGACGAAGGTGTTGAGCAACTGCGCCAGGCAGTCGCTCCCTTCGAAACGATGCCAGCCCTCGGCCAGCGCCTCGGGCAACGACAGCGGGGAGCGCCGGATGCGCTGGCGAAGCTGCGGGCCGCGCGCCTCGAGGAAGCGCGCCAGCAGCGGGTCCTCGGGAGCGGCATCGCCGGCCTCGTCGAAGACCAGCGCCGAGGCGCTGACTTCGGCACGCCGGTTCTCGAGCAGCGGCACCAGGGGCGCCATGCGCGGGAAGGTGGCCTGCACGTGTAGAGGCATCATCCTGCTTACCACGGCGTCGCGCAGCGCAGCCGCGGGCGGTACCTCGAGCAGCTGGCGCGCCATGTCCTGAAAATCGACCACGCCCATGGCCTGGATGCGTCCCTCGGCGATGTCGCCCAGCACTTCCGAGAGACGCCGCGAGAGGTTTTCAATGGCGTTGAGTACCCGGCCGATGGCGCTCGAAAGCACGCGCAGGTCCCACTCCTCGGCCTGGGTCTCACGCCACGTCTCGAAACGCTCCATCAGCCGCGGCGTGGCGAGCTGGGAGCGGGCATCGAGCAGCGTCTGCTGAATGTTGGTCAGGGCGTTGTGGTAATGACGTTCGTTGTCGAGCAGCGCGGACAGCTTACCCTCGCGAGTGGGGTTCTCGCGTACCCGGCGCAGCTCCTGGGTCAGGGCACGGATCGCCAGCAGGATCTGATTGGTGATGTCGGGAATACGGGCGAAATCTCCCCGGGCCAGCGCTGCCAGCACCTTGGCGGCGTCATACTCGGAATAGAGCAGGTCCTCGACCTGGCTGGCCAGAGTGACCGCCTGACGGCCGCTCGGCGTGAGCCGCACCTGGCCGGTCTGCCCCTGCTTCTCGATCAGCGCCGTACGCTTGGTACTGCGCCGGCTGCGCTCTTCTCCCGCCGCTGCGTCTCTTTCCCCCGGCGAGGCGTGACGCGCGGACGGCGTGGGGGACGACTGGCGAAAGTTGATCTCGCTGGGCGTCGAGAGCAGATTGATGACGAAGCTCAGGTCGTCATGGGGCAGCGTCGGATAGATGTCGCGCAGGTGGTTGAGGCAGCGGCTTTGCGAGACGAAGGCGCTGTTGGTGGCGAAGTCCTCGTCGAGCAGATAGTCGAGCAGCAGGCAGCCGAGGTCGAGCCAGTAGCCGTCGCGCAGGCCGCGACGTTGTTCCTGGCTCACCTGCACAAAGGGCGAGCCCGGTTCGTGGGCGCTGTCATGCAGGTCGATCAGCCGCGTCGTGGCGATCAGCAGCTTGCTCCAGGCGGTCATGGGGCGTCCCAGCAGGCGAAGAATGGAAATGAAGAGGGGGCATTATGCCAAGCTCGGCCCTTCGGGTCATGATGCGACCCACGCTGTGAGAGAATGGACGCTAACGGATGGCCGACAAGGCCGCCCTTTCGTACCGCAAGCGGCCATGAAACAACAGCGCAGGGAGTGCCCAAGTGATCGAGCAGACGTTGAAGCGGGTCTTCGGCTATGACGACTTCCGCCCCGGACAGCGCCAAGTCGTCGAGGCCATCACCGCAGGCCGCTCGGCGGCGGCGATCTTCCCCACCGGCTCGGGCAAGTCGCTGTGCTACCAGCTGCCTGCGCTGCACCTGCCCCAGCTGACCCTGGTGATCTCACCACTGCTGGCGCTGATGCAGGACCAGCTCGCCTTTCTGGCACGCCATGGTATCGCCGCTGCCAGCATCGACTCGGGCCAGAGCCGTGAAGAAGCGGCCGCGGTGATGGAGGGTGTCAAGCGCGGCGAGATCCGCATCCTGATGATCTCGGTGGAGCGGCTCAAGAACGAGCGCTTTCGCGCCTTCATCAGGCGCGTGCCGATCTCGCTGCTGGTGGTCGACGAGGCCCACTGTATCTCGGAGTGGGGTCACAACTTCCGCCCCGACTACCTCAAGCTGCCGCAATATCGCCATGAATTCGGCATTGCACAGGTGCTGCTGCTGACTGCCACGGCCACGCCGCGCGTGATCGCCGACATGCGCGAGCGCTTCGACATCGCCGAGGACGACGTCACCGCCACCGGCTTCTACCGCCCCAACCTCAACCTGGACGTAGCGCCGGTGCCGGCCGAGGCCCGTGCCCGCGGGCTGGTCGAGTGGCTGCGTCCCAAGCTCGGCGCCGAGCCGCCCGAGCCCACCATCGTCTACGTCACCCTGCAGCAGACCGCCGAGCGCCTCGCCGCCTATCTCAGCAAGGCGGGCATGGTCGCCATCGCCTACCACGCAGGGCTCGACGGCGAGACCCGCGAGCGCATCCAGCGTGACTTCATGGCCGGCCAGACGCCATGCATCGTCGCCACCATCGCCTTCGGCATGGGCATCGACAAGGCCGACATCCGCAACGTGGTCCACTTCGACCTGCCCAAGTCGGTGGAGAACTACAGCCAGGAGATCGGCCGTGCCGGGCGCGACGGCAAGCCCGCCGACTGCCTGATGCTGGCCGGGCGCGATCACGTCAACGTACTGGAGAACTTCGTTTACGGCGACACGCCGGAGCCCCACGGCATTCGCCTGGTGATCGACGAACTGCTCGAGGCGAACCGGGGCGGCCCCGGCCAGTGGGAACTGGTGCTCAACTCCCTCTCCCAGCACAGCAATATCCGCCCGCTGCCGCTCAAGACCCTACTGGTACAACTCGAGCTGCGCGGCATCATCGCACCGCGCTACAGCTACTTCGCCGAGTACCGCTTTCGCCTGCACGACGAACCCGAGGCGTTGGTGGCCCGCTTCGAAGGCGAACGCGGCGCCTTCGTCCAGGCGATCCTCGATGCCTCCCAGCGCGCCCGTACCTGGTTCAGCCTGGACTTCGCGGCGCTAGAGCGCCTGGGGGGCGAACGCGGCCTGAACGTCGAGCGAGCACGCGTCATCACCGCACTGGACTACTTCGTCGGCCAGGGCTGGATGGTGCTCGAAAGCAAGCAGATGACAGAGGTGTACGACGTGCTGCGCGCCGACCTCGATCCCGTTGCGCTAACCGACGAACTGTACGCCTACTTCGGCGACAAGGAGCGAGCCGAGATCGAGCGGCTGCATGCCATGCTGGCGCTGTTCGAGAGCGCAGGCTGCCTGAGCCGTCGGCTGGCCGAGTGGTTCGGCGACGAGCGCGCTCCCGAACGCTGCGGCCACTGCTCGGCCTGCCGCGGCGCCATTGCCCGCCTGCCCGACCCCGAACCGCTCGACGCTCTTTCGAGCGAGACCGTCGAACGGCTAGCTGGCGAACTGATGCAACAGCTGGTTAGCGGTGGCGAGACCGCTCCCGTCACTCCCGATTTGCTGGCGCGATTCCTCTGCGGCCTGACCAGCCCCCTGCTCACCCGCCTCAAGGCACGCCGGCTGGCCGGCTTCGGGGCTCTCGAGGCCTATCGCTACGCCGAGGTGCGCGACCTAGCCGCTCACCTCCTGCGTGAACGATCAAGCGCTTAACCGTCGCTGGACCCGATCCCGTAGCTACGCAGCTTGTTGGCAACGGTGGTATGCGATACGCCGAGCCGCTTGGCCAGCTGGCGGCTGGAGGGGTGCTTGGGGTAGAGCGAGGCCAGTATTCGCCGCTCCACGTCGCTCATGATGTCGGCCAGCGAGCCGTCCAGGTCGATGCCTGAAAGCCCCGACGCCTCGCCCACGTCCGGCAGGCGCAAGTGCCCAGGCTCGATGGCATCGCCTTCACACAGCGACACCGCCTGAAACAGCACGTTCTCGAGTTGGCGTACATTGCCGGGCCAGTGGTAGGTAGAGAGCCTGGCCAGCGCCGCCGGCGACAGCGCCGGCATGCGGCAGCCGATCTGACGAGCTGCGCGATCGATGAAATGCAGAGCCATCGCCTCGATGCCATCGAGACAGTCGCGTAGCGGCGGCACCGTCAGCGACAGCACGTTAAGCCGGTGATACAGGTCCTGGCGAAACAGTCCCTCGGCGCACAGCTTGGGCAGATCCTGCTGAGTCGCACAGATCACCCGCACGTCGAGATAGGTTTCCTCGTCGCTGCCCACTCGACGAAAACCGCCATCCTGCAGAAAGCGCAGCAGCTTGACCTGCAGGCGCGGGCTCATTTCGCCCACCTCGTCGAGAAAGATGGTGCCACCCGCCGTCAGCTCCAGCAGGCCCAGCTTGCCCTCGGGGCGCGCGCCTTCGACGGCGCCCGGCGCGTAGCCGAACAGCTCCGTCTCGGCCATCGATTCCGGCAGCCCGGCGCAGTTGAGTGCCATGAACGGCGACTGGCCCCGAGCGCTGGCCAGGTGACAGGCCCGGGCAAGCAACTCCTTGCCGGTCCCGGTTTCGCCGTGAATCAGCAGCGGAGCATCCAGCGGCGCCATTCGCCGCGCCTCGCGAATCAGCGCGGCAAGCCTGGGGCTCGCCTGAAACAGCGCATCGAAGCCGCGCAGTTCCTGACGCTGTACCTGGTAGATTCGCTCGCCGATACGATCGGCACTGTGCAGAGTCACCACGGCGCCGGCCAGGGAGCCCACGTCGTCATGATGCTCGCGATGCAGGGGTGCGATGTCGGCCAGGAAGGTGGCATCGCGCAGCTTGATGCGCAGACCGTTGACCCGGGCATTGTTGCGTCGAATCAGTGCCGGGAGATCGAGGTCGGGCAAATAGCGGTCTAGCGAAAGCCCGGGCACCTCGTCGATACGCACCCCGAGAAGCTGACCCGCGGCCCGGTTGGCAGCCACGATATGGCCTTCCATGTCGATCGACATGACCGGATCGGAAAGTGAGGACAGCAGCGCATCGAGTTCGAGATGACGGCGCTCGCTGGGCATCAGACTGACTCGACGCACGCCGAATACGCCCGGCACCGCCTCCAGTACCGGCTTCAGCGTGGCCAACTGCGCATTGAGCAGGTTGGGAATATGCAGATAGATGGCGTTACCGTGCTCGCCCCCTACTTCACCGCGAGCCACGTTAAGCCCGTAATCGACGAAGTGGGAAACGATATCGCGCAGGATGCCGATTCGATTTTGGCAGTGAAACCTCAGGCGCATGAAAAATGGGGCCTCTGGCGGAAAAAGAGCGTCAAGTGGGCGTGACTCTGTTGTAAAGATAACGTGACACCCAAGCCGGAACAAACCTCAACCCCACAGGAGTTCCGCCTCTGCGACGCCCTTTCGACAACAATCGTCATGAATTCTTTACACCCGAGGCTGTATCCCACCCCCAGGCCCGCCTCGAGCCTGGCGTGTTTCACGGCTCAGCGCCTCTACACTCGAGTCAAAGGTTCGCCACACAAACATAAGATTCAGCTGACCGGAGTGCCTCATGACGTCATCCAATCCGCATCTGAGCGATGTCGCCAGCAAGACCGGATACCGCGCCCGCCTGCCCGATGACAACGGCATCATCGATTGGCCGGAGCAGGACAATGCCACCTGGCAGACCCTGATGCAGCGCCAGCTCGGCATGCTCGAAGGGCGTGTATGCCAGGAGTACCTCGACGGCCTGGAGCGCCTCGCCCTACCCGAAGACAGAGTTCCCCAGCTCGCCGACATCGACCGTGTGCTCCAGGCCAGTACCGGCTGGCAGACCGCGCAAGTCCCCGCGCTCATTCCCTTCAATACGTTCTTCGAGCTGCTGGCCAATCGTCGCTTCCCGGTGGCCACCTTCATCCGTACTCCGGAAGAGCTCGACTATCTGAAAGAGCCGGACATCTTCCACGAGATCTTCGGCCACTGCCCCATGCTCACCAATCCCTCCTTTGCCGAGTTCACCGCCACTTACGGACGTCTCGGTCTCGAAGCGGAGCCCAAGGAGCGGGTCTACCTGGCACGTCTCTACTGGATGACGGTGGAATTCGGGTTGGTGGATACCCCCGCCGGAAGACGCATCTACGGCGGGGGAATCATCTCCTCGCCCAAGGAGACCCTGCATTCGCTGTCGGACGCGCCCCAGCACCTGCCGTTCGATCCCATCGAGGCGCTGCGCACCCCATACCGCATCGATATCCTGCAGCCGCTCTACTATGTGCTGGACGACCTGTCGACCCTGCACGAGCTATCCCAGCAGGACATCATGGGCATGGTGCACAAGGCCATGCAGCTAGGGTTGCACGAGCCTCGCTTCGAACCGGCGCCGACGTCAGCCAAAGCCAAGGCTTGAACACAACGAGCGACATCGCACGACACCAATAAAACCTGACGAGGAGTGAACATGAGCCAACTTTCCGAACAGCAGTGCGAAGCGTGCAGTTGGGACGCCCCCCATGTCAGCGAGGAGGAGATCGAAACCCTCAAGCGCGACATACCGGAGTGGAGCATAGAAGTGCGCGACGGCATCAAGCAGCTCGAGCGCGTATTCAAGTTTCGCAATTTCAAGCAGGCCCTGGCCTTCACCAACCGTGTGGGCGAAATTGCCGAGGAAGCGGGCCACCATCCTGCCCTGCTGACCGAATGGGGCAAGGTCACCGTGACCTGGTGGTCCCATGAGATGAAAGGCCTGCACAAGAACGACTTCATTCTCGCCGCACGCACCGATCAGGTCGCCGAGCAGAACTGAGCGCTACTGTTCCGGCACCACCCCTCACCCGATGCCACCAGGCATCGGGTGAGTTCGTTCTGACACGTTCATGGGGCAATGGCTGCCACGTTCTATCGTTTTTTTCTTACGTAGCAAATAGCGTTAAGACTCTCTCGCTGAGACGCGAACCTCGATTAGGTTAAATGCGTCACCGTTACGGTGCCGTTACGCAAACTTTCGAGAGATAAAATCATGAAAAGGATCATTCAAGGCGCCCTGCTGGCGCTGATGCTCAGCTTCGCTACATTGGCCGCGGCTCAGGAAGTCGCCCCCATCAATGTCAATACCGCCGATGTCGAACTGCTTACCGAGCTGCCGGGTATCGGGCCGAGCCGTGCGCAGGCGATCGTCGAAGATCGTGAAGCCAACGGCAATTTCGAAAGCGCCGATGACCTCACGAGGGTCAGTGGGATCGGGGCGGCGACCGTGGAAAAATTCCGCGATCAGATCGAATTCTGAGAAAACGCAGCGAGGCCGGCAACATGCCGGCCTCGCTGTCATTCGTGACCGACGTCGTTACAGGCGAAGGCCGCCGTCACATTCGATCACGCGTCCAGTGAAGTAGTCGTTCTCGAAAATGAACGCCACGCTCTGGGCAATGTGATCCGGGTCGCCGAGGCGCCTGAGCGGCACGCCCGCGGTCAGCTTCTCCAACATCTCCTCACGCATCGAGGCCGTCATGTCGGTTTCGATGAAGCCCGGCGCCACCGCCCCCACGCGAATGCCGTAGCGCGCCAGCTCCTTGGCCCAGGTAGTGGTCAGCGACACCACAGCGGCCTTGGCCGCCGCGTAGTTGCTCTGCCCCATGTTGCCGGCTCGGGAAATGCTGGAGATATTGACGATCACCCCATCGTGACCCGCCTCGATCATCTGGCAGGCGGCTTCACGCCCGCACAGGAACACACCGGTAAGATTGACGTCGATGACGGACTGCCACTGCTCCAGTGACATGGTCTTCTCGACCTTGCCGTCCTTGGCCTTGACCAGCAGTGCATCCCGCAGGATACCGGCGTTGTTGACCAGGCCGGCAACCGGGCCGAGTTGGGCCGCGATATCACCGAAGGCACGCTTCACCGACGCTTCGTCGGCCACGTTTACCTTGAACGCGCCGGCCTTGATGCCTTCCGCATGCAGGGCGGATACGGCCTTGTCCAGCGCCTCGGCGTCCATGTCCAACAGTGCCAGGATGGCGCCTTGACGCCCCATGCGACGGGCCATCGATAGGCCAAGGCCGCGGGCTCCACCAGTAATGGCTATGACGGTCTTGTCCAGTTTCATTCGCTGTCCCTTGTCAGGATATTGGTATACGGCTCTCGCCCTACTTCTTTATTCGGCATTTGAGCGAGGCGACTTGAGGCCGAAATGGAAAATTGTGCATTGCAGCATAAAAGATGTCGGCCACTCCTGGCAACTGGCGTCTGCGCTTGAAATTTCCCGCCACGCCCCCATGATGCGCATAACGCTACCCTCGGAGCCGACATGCCGATACTGCTTTTCTTTTCGATCTTCACCCTTCTGGACTTCGTCGTTCTGTTCTCCATAGGCAGTCAAATCGGCCTCCTGCCCACCCTCGGGCTGGTTCTGGCCACCGGGTTCACCGGTCTCTATCTGATCCGGCAGCAGGGTATCGCCACGCTGATCCGAGCTCGTGAGCGCATGGCCCAGGGGGAGCTCCCTTCCAGCGAATTGCTGACCGGTGCCGCCCTGATCTTCGGCGGGGCCCTGATGCTCGCCCCCGGTTTTCTTTCCGATGCGTTGGGCCTGCTGTGCGTGCTGCCGGGCGCCCGGCGTCTGCTCGCCCGGCTGCTGGCACTACTCAACCTGCGCTGGCTGGTGGCTCGCCGCGACACCTCGAGCGATACGGCGTCCGGAAGCGAGTGGCAGAGTCACGGCGGCAAACCGCACGCAGACCCGGCTCAGGAGCAGCAGGAGGGGGACCACGCCCGGCCCCTGGAGGGCGATTTCATCAGCCGCGACGAACCCCGACGTTAAGGGGGTCTGGCGTGGCGACCAAGCGTGAAATTTTTTTACTGCAAGCCCTTGAAAGGAATTCGCTCGGCCCCATTTCTCGGTCAGCACAAGGCTACGGCGCCGAGCGACGCTCGGTGCCTTTGACAAGGAAGGCGTAGTCGCCTCCCCTTCCAGGCTACTGGAAGTGAAAGATGAACCGCCATGCCGAGCATGGCACCACAGACCATCAGGAGAACGTGAGCAATGAACATCCGTCCCTTGCACGATCGCGTCGTCATCCGTCGCGTTGAAGAAGAGCAAAAAACCGCTGGCGGCATCGTGCTTCCGGGCAACGCCCAGGAAAAGCCGACTCGTGGCGAAGTGCTCGCCGTCGGTAACGGCCGGATTCTCGACAACGGTGATGTTCGCCCGCTGGACGTCAAGGTCGGCGACACCGTGATTTTCAAGGATGGCTTTGGTGTCGAGAAGCAGAAGATCGATGGCCAGGAAGTCCTGATCATGAGCGAGTCCGACATTCTCGCCGTGGTCGAAGGCTGAGCCGACGAATCCTACTCCGTTCCATAAGACGTTCACGAACTCACAGGAAGTAACGAAAAATGGCAGCGAAACAAGTCAAATTTTCCGATGACGCCCGTAAGCGCATGGCCCGTGGCGTTGACGTTCTGGCCAACGCCGTCAAGGCCACCCTGGGCCCGAAGGGTCGTAACGTAGTGCTGGAGAAGTCCTTCGGCGCACCGACCGTGACCAAGGACGGCGTCTCCGTCGCCAAGGAAATCGAACTGAAGGACAAGTTCGAAAACATGGGCGCCCAGATGGTCAAGGAAGTCGCCTCCAAGACTTCCGACGTCGCCGGTGACGGCACCACCACCGCTACCGTGCTGGCTCAGTCCATCGTCACCGAGGGCATGAAGGGCGTAACCGCCGGCATGAACCCGATGGACCTGAAGCGCGGCATCGACCAGGCCGTCATCGCTGCGGTCAAGGAAATTCAGGCTCTGGCCGTGCCCTGCACCGACTCCAAGGCCATCGCCCAGGTCGGCACCATCTCCGCCAACGGCGACAAGCGCATCGGTGAGATCATCGCCGAAGCGATGGAGAAGGTCGGCAAGGAAGGCGTCATCACCGTCGACGAAGGTCGTGGTTTCGAGGACGAGCTGGAAGTCGTCGAGGGCATGCAGTTCGACCGCGGCTACCTCTCGCCCTACTTCGTGACCAACCAGGACACCATGGCGGTCGAGCTGGAAGACCCCTACCTGCTGCTGGTCGACAAGAAGATCTCCAACATCCGCGAACTGCTGCCGGTGCTGGAAGCCGTGGCCAAGTCCGGCAAGCCGCTGGCGATCATCGCCGAGGACATCGAAGGCGAGGCCCTGGCCACCCTGGTGGTCAACAACATGCGCGGTATCGTCAAGGTGGCGGCTGCCAAGGCCCCCGGCTTCGGCGACCGTCGCAAGGCCATGCTGCAGGATATCGCCATCCTGACCAACGGCACCGTGATCTCCGAGGAAGTGGGTCTGACGCTTGAGCAGGCCAACCTGGATCACCTGGGCAGCGCCAAGCGCATCACCATGTCCAAGGAGAACACCACCATCATCGACGGCGCCGGCAACGAGGGCGACATCGAAGCCCGCGTCAACCAGATCCGCGCGCAGATCGAAGAGACCTCTTCTGACTACGATCGCGAGAAGCTGCAGGAGCGCGTCGCCAAGCTGGCCGGCGGTGTTGCCGTCATCCGCGTCGGTGCTGCCACTGAAGTGGAAATGAAGGAGAAGAAGGCGCGCGTCGAAGACGCCCTGCACTCCACTCGCGCTGCGGTCGAGGAAGGTGTCGTACCTGGCGGCGGTACCGCGCTGGTTCGTGTGCTGACCAAGATCAAGGACCTCAAGGGCGAGAACGAGGACCAGACCCACGGTATCGCCATCGCGCTGCGCGCCATGGAGTCTCCGCTGCGCCAGATCGTCACCAACGCCGGTCAGGAAGCGTCCGTGATCTGCAACCAGGTGAAGGCAGGCGAAGGCAACTTCGGCTACAACGCCCAGACCGGCGAGTTCGGCGACCTGTTCGAGATGGGCGTTCTGGACCCGGCCAAGGTGACCCGTACTGCCCTGCAGTCCGCCGGTTCCGTGGCTGGTCTGATGATCACCACCGAGTGCATGATCGCCGACGATCCGGAAGAGAAGGACGGCGGTCCGGACATGGGCGGCATGGGTGGTATGGGTGGCATGGGCGGCATGATGTAAGCAGCCCTACCCCTGAGGCCTAACGGCCTGCAAGACCAAGCAAGCCCCGCCAAGTGCGGGGCTTGCTTCGTTGGAATGGTATGCCGTACCTGTAACTCTATTTCGTAACTCTATTTCGTAACTCTATTTCGTAACTCTATTTCAAAAACGTTACCATGTAGTCAAAACCGATGGCCCTCGAGGCAACGCGGTTCGGCTGAATGAGATGAGACGAGCATGGTAGACGTATTGGACAGACTGGCAGAGGCAGTTGCCGAAGATGAAGGCCTGGAAACCTTGGTCAGTGCGCTACTCGAGCTACTCGAAGTCGTCACCGGGCTGGAATCCACCTACCTGACCAGCATCGACGCTGAACGCGGCGTGCAAACGGTCCTTTTCGCCCGCAACAGCAAGGATCTCGACATTCCCGAGGGCTTCACCGTTCCCTGGGGGGACACGCTGTGTAAACGGGCATTGGATGAAAAGAAACCCTACACCGATGACGTCGAAGCCTGCTGGGGAGATTCCCGAGCGGCGAAAGGCCTCGGTCTCAAGACCTATATCAGTGAGCCGGTATGCATCGGCGAAGGTGCCCTCTACGGCACGCTGTGCGGAGCGAGCAAGCACAAGAAACCCGTTCCCCCCAAGGCGCGTCGCCTGCTGACCATGTTCAGTCTCCTGATTGCCCGCCAGCTCGAAAGGGACAGACTGCTCGAAAGACTCAAACATGAGCACATGGCCTTCAAGGAGTACGCCCTGACCGACCCGTTGACGGGCATCCCGAATCGCCGCGCAATGGAAGCCGAGTTGAAGCGGGCTCTGGCCAACGCCGAGCGAATGGGTAGCGCCGTACACCTGGCCTTCATCGATCTGGACGATTTCAAACAGATAAATGACCGACACGGGCACGACGCCGGTGATCGCTTCCTCATCGAAATCGCCAAGACACTCAAAGCCGGCATTCGCGAAGGCGACGTCGTCGCTCGTATAGGCGGCGATGAATTCGTCGTCTTCGGGAATGCCGGGGGTCTGGATTACGCTGCCGGCCGAAGCGTCATTGCCCAACGTCTTGCCAGTCTGACGTGCGGCGTCTTCGACCTGGGCCTGATACAGCTGGATTATCCCGGCGCCAGCGTAGGCGTTGCCACCTCACATCCAGGCGAAAGAGACGCTGAAGCCCTGCTGTCCCGAGCGGACGAGGCCATGTACCAGACCAAGCAGGCGAGGCGAGGAGCGCAGCCGAAGCAACCCGCCCCTGATTCGGATTGAAGCGTTTTACGTTAACATGCCTCATTCCAATATCTGCCAAGCGCCACCCATGCTCGCCAACATCCGTATCGTGCTCGTCCAGACCTTCCACCCGGGCAACATCGGTGCCTCGGCGCGGGCCATGAAGACCATGGGCCTGACCGAGCTCGTGCTGGTCAATCCCCGCTGTTTTCCCGACGCCGAGGCGTCTCGCCTGGCGGCAGGCGCCGAAGACGTGGTCGACGGCGCCCGTGTGGTCGCCTCCCTGGAAGAGGCGGTGGCCGACTGCGTACAGGTGGTGGGGGCCAGTGCTCGGCTGCGCAGCCTTCCTCTGCCCCATTACGACGAGCCCGAGTCAATGGCTCGCGAACTGGTCGCAAGCGCGGCCAGCGATCCGGTAGCCCTGGTATTCGGACGCGAACGCTATGGCCTGACCAATGACGAGATCCGCCTCTGTAGCCACCAGGTCAGCATTCCTGCCAATCCCGAGTACGGCATCCTCAATCTTTCCCAGGCGGTGCAGGTGCTCGCCTATGAAGTGTTCAAGGCCTGGCGTCAGCGGCCTGAAAGCGACCATGTGCAGATACGCCCCGCCGAGGAACGGCAGCCGACTCGTGAGCAGATGGGGCACTTCAATGAACATCTGGGTCGCGTCATGCAGGCCAGCGGCTTTCTGACTCAGCCCCACGCGCGCACCGAGGCTCAGCTCCAGGCCCTGTTCGCAAGGGCACAGCCCACTCGCAAGGAGCTTTCGCTGCTGCGTGGCCTGCTGCGTTCCTTGGAAGAAATGGCCAACGACGACTAGGCTTGTTAAGCCAACGTCACACAATCGTCATTGCGTCGTTACGGCACTGTCATCGCCACCGTGTGATAAAGGGCATGACCTCAAGAGGAGGTCTGACAAAGGATACTGTCGAAGTCACGACACGGATGCGTGCATGGAAGCGTAACGGGAGCGGCATTGCACATGCCCAGGGAGACATGCGCCACGTGGCCTAGCGTCCGTGGCGCTCTTTATTGCTTCGTGCCGGTATCGCTGGCTTTCGTCCCGGGCGATCTCTCGCTGGGGCTTGCCAGGTCCCAACCCGGCACTTCCGAGCGAATGCACCGTGAAAAATCCGGCGCGCGATGGGCTTGTCGAGCCTTCTCGTCGATCCTGCCTTTGTCTTCCAGTTCGGGCAGCGACAGCCCCGGCCACAACCCGCCCACCTTGAAGGCATAGCCCGGCAAACGGTCGGTGACCAGCAGACGATAATCGAACGGCAGGCGCGCGCCGATACCCCGGGCCATGTCGAAGATCAGCGTCGAGCAGTTGGCCGTGACCGTGTTGTAGAAGCGCGGCGACTCGGCCAGGGCGTTGGCCTCGTCCACATAGGCCAATAGCAGCGAGCGCATGGCCTTACGCGACATTCTCAGACGAAACAGCGAAACCCGCTCGCCCCGGACCTCGGCGCGCAGACCGACTGCATCGCGCTCCTCGGTGGCCACGATGGCGAGCTCGTATTGACGGAAAAATCCGCCGATCTCGGAAAAACGCTCGCCCTTCAGGCGTCGCACCTCCACCGAGAAGAGCACGAAACGCTCGCCCTCGAAGCCGAACGAAATCATCACGTGGGCAACTCCGGGACGGCCCCAACTGGAAACGATCATGTCGGCCGAGTCGAGCCGGTCGAGATCGTAACTACGCTCATTCCAGTGCTCATCCGCCTCGTCGCGGGTGCGCCAGTCGAAATCGCGCACATGGTGCAGGGTCAGCCGGTTACCCTGCACCTCGCCGGTCGCCAGATACGCAACATCCCCTGACCAGGGGCGGTCATGGGTCGGCTGCAGCCGAAACCACCAGGTCAGTAGTGCTGCCATCATCAGCACCAGCAAGCCGGTGGCCAGCCAGTGCCCCTGTACGCCAAGCAGCACCAACGCGAGTGCGGCCAGGCTCCAGCATGCTATCGCCAAGCGCCGCTGGGTAAGCGTACCGGGCAGGCGAAACCAGAGCGCAGCGGCCCCCCATACCGCTGCCATTACCAGCACGGCATGGATGATGAGAACTACCAATACTTGAAACATCTCAATCTACTTTGTCCGAGAAGGGCCATCTTAGCAGCCTACCCAAGGCCATGCCCGCCTCTCGATGAGTGGAGACAGCGCCGGACAGAATCAGGCCGGAGTCAACCAGGTGTCGTATTGCGCCAGACGTCCATCCAGCTCGCCTCGCGTGACCTGCCGATAGAGCCGCTGTAGCTGCGCCGTCACGCTGGCTCCGGCAATGGGCTGCCCCGGCAGAGGGGCCCCGGCCCTGGCACCGATATGCCGCCCGTCGAGTTCCCGCAGCGGCAATATCTCGGCAGCGGTACCGGTAACGAAAGCCTCGTCGGCGGTATACAGCTCGTCACGGGTGATGCGACGCTCGCGCACCTCGAGGCCCAGCATCTCGCGTGCCAGGTGAATCACACTGTCGCGGGTAATGCCCTGAAGGCAGGAAGTCACTTCCGGGGTATGCAGGACGCCGTCGCGCAGCAAAAAGACATTCGCCGCCGAGGCCTCGGCCACGTAGCCTTCGGGGTCGAGCATGATGGTCTCGTCGAAGCCCGCCTTGACGGCGGTGTTGAGCGCCAGCATGGAGTTGACGTAATGGCCGTTGGTCTTGGCCCGACACAGGCTGATGTTGACGTGGTGGCGAGCCCAGGAAGAGGTCAATGCGCGCAGTCCCAGTGACGCGGCCTCGGCGGAGATGTAGTCGCCCAGGTCCCAGGCGGCGATCATCACGTGAACCGATAGCCCCTTGGCGCGCAGCCCGAGCCCTTCCGCACCGAAGAAGACGGTGGGCTTGAGGTAGGCATTGCTCAGATCGTTCTTCACCACGCACTGCCGCTGGGCTTCGATCAGCGCCTGCTCGTCGAAGACAACCGGCACATCCAGGGCGTGGGCGCTGTCGAGCAGCCGACGGGTGTGCTCGCCGACCCTGAACAGATTGGTGCCCTGCGGGCCCTCATAAGCCCGTACACCCTCGAAGCAGCCCATGCCGTAATGCAGTGTATGGGTCAGCAGGTGAGTCTTGGCGTCGCGCCAGGGCAGCCAGTCGCCGTCCAGCCACAGCCAGCCATCTCGGTCATGGAGCGGTGTCATGTCGTCCTCTCGGGTTCACGTCAGTGCGGTTCAAGCAGGGGCGGTCAAAGCGGCGCAGCGCGCTGCCATCCTTCCCGGCAACTGTCGATAAGGGCCCGCTGGTAGGGCTGCAGCGACTGATAGGCCCAGGCGGCAATTTCGTCGTTCTGCGGGTCGGGCACCGAGATGCGACTGCCAGAGAGAGACTGAATCACCGCGTGGCCACACAGCGGTACATAGCCCTCCGAATAGCCGCCCTCATGAATCATCACCAGCTTGCCCTCGCTGATGCGCTCGGCCAGCGCCTTGAGCTGTTTCGTCATGGCAGCGAAGGCGGAACTGTTGAGCATCATCTTCCCCAGCGGGTCCTTGGCGCAGGCGTCGTAGCCGCAGGCCACCACGATCAAGTCAGGGGCAAAACCACCGATGGCGGGAAGTACCAGCTCCTGCATGGCATAGCGATAGGCGCCTATGCCGCTGCCAGGTGGCAGCGGCAGGTTGAGGTTGGCACCGTAGCCCGCCCCCTTGCCCAGCTCTTCGAAATCACCGGTATCCAGCGGATAGTGACCGGCCTGATGAATCGACACGGTGAGCACATCGGGGTCGTCGTAGAACGCCGACTGCTGCCCGTTGCCATGGTGCACGTCCCAGTCGAGGATGGCCACGCGGCGTACCTGCCCCAGGGCGCGAGCACGCATCACCGCCACCGGGATATTGCCCAGCAGGCAGAAACCTCGGCCGCGGTCGGCTTCGGCATGGTGCCCTGGGGGACGGCACAGGGCATAGGCATTGGGCACTTCACCGGTGGCCACCGCCTCTATTGCGGCAATTGCCAACCCCGCGGACTGGCGAGCCGCCATCAGACTGCCCTGCGTGTAGGGGGCGCATTCGCCCGCATCCCCACCGCGGGTCAAGTCGCCGGCTTCGAGTTCGTCCAGGTAGTTTCCGGTATGAAAGCGCGCCAGATCCTCACGGCTGGCCGGGGGTGCCTTGCGCACGTCGAGCTCATCGATAAGCCCCGACACCTCGAGCAGATTCTTCAACCGGCGCTTGCTTTCGGGACTTTCCGACGCAGCTTGAGGTTGCAGATATTCGTTAGGCGCGGAGAACACGCCGATAGCGCCAGGGTCGTGCCAGAAACAGCGCTCGTGCCAAAAAAAGCCGGTTCTTCCCCCATCGCTCATGCCTGACCCTCCAGTTGCTCCCAAACCTCGATGGCAGCTGCCAGGTCCTCGAGCGATGCACCTACCGACTTGAACAGCGTGATCGAATCGGCACTGCTGCGCCCCAGCTTCTCGCCTTTCAGCAGTTCCGCCAGGTCAGCGGCGATGTCATCGAAGGAGAAAACACCTTCAGCGACGGCCTGGTGGATATCCCCCGCCTCCCCCTGGGCCCCGGCATAGGTATCGACGAATACCTGAGCCCGACGCAGGCACTCGGCGTCGGTTTCACGCATGCTGGGGCGAAACGCCCCGATCAGGTCGAGATGGGTGCCGGGCGTCAGCCACTCGCCCCGAATCAGCGGCTGGGTGGAAAGCGTCACGCAACTGATCACATCGGCCTCGCCTGCGGCAACGGCAAGATCTTCTACCGCCTCGCAGTCGAAGCGATCGGCGTATTCGGCAGCCACCTGACGCGCCTTCTCGGGATTGCGCCCCCACACGCGGACCCGCTCGATGGGCCGCACTGCGGCATGGGCCTCGATCACCATGGGCGCCAGCTTGCCGGTGCCTACTACCAGCAGCGAGCGAGCATCCTCTCTAGCCAGCTCTCGGGCAGCCAGTGCAGATGCCGCCGCGGTACGTCGACGGGTCAACTCGCTACCGTCGAGACACGCCAGCGGGCGCCCGTGGGCGCCCTCACTGAGGAAATAGACGCCGGCAATGGCCGGCAACCCGTGGTCGGCATTCTGAGGAAACACATTGACCATCTTCACGCCGATGTAACCCGCTCGCTCCCATGCCGGCATCAGCAGCATGGTGGCCTCACCATCCGGGCGATGCATGGCGTGGTGGTGTCGCGGCGGCGACTCCACGCCTTCGCGGAAGGTCAGTGCCAAGCGCTCGACCAGAGCCGGCCAGGGCAGCGCGGCAGCGACTTCATCGGCAGTGACGATGCGCATCTCAGGCCCCCGGCAGTGCCGCGATCACCATGATCTCGACCTTCCACTCGGGCTTGGCCAGCTTGGCTTCCAAGGCGGCACGTACCGGAGGGCGACCCGGCACTACCCAGGCCTCCCAGGCGGCATTCATCTGGTCGAACTCGGCCATGTCGGTGACCCACACCTGAGCCGAAATGAGGTGCTCCTTGGACGTGCCGGCCAGCGCCAACAGCTCGTCGATGCGCGCCAGCACCTGCTCGGTCTGACCGCGCATGTCGGCGGTAGCGTCGCCGGGTACCTGGCCCGCCAGGTAGACGGTGCCATTGTGAACGGCCACCTGGCTCATACGGGCATTGCTTTCATGATATTGCACGGACATAAGGCTCTCTCTTTAACGTAAAGGGAAATACAGCAGCCGATCATGGCACGTCGGCGCAGCGACGTCAGCCGCCCATGAAGGCAGACATGAACGCAGCGAGGTTGTTGCCCAGGTGCTCGGTGGGATACCCCCCTTCCTGAACCAGCACGATGGGCAAACCCAGCCGACCCAACCGACGGCCAACCGCGGCAAAGTCCTCTGTTTCCAGCGTCATTCCCGCCAAGGGGTCGTCGCGATGGGCATCCAACCCCAGCGCAATGACCACCGCCTCGGGGCGGAAGGTGTTCATACGTGAGATGAGGGTTTCCAACGCCTCGAGGAAGACGGCACCGTCGCTGCCCAGTGGCAGCGGAAGGTTGACGTTGGCCCCCAGGCCCTCGCCCATGCCCTCCTCATTGGCGCCTCCCCAGAAGAAGGGGTAGAAGTCGGCCGGGTCCACGTGCAACGAACCGGTCCAGACATCGCCACGATAATAGAAGATATCCTGCGTGCCGTTGCCGTGATGCAGGTCGACATCGAGAATCGCCACCCGGGAGAAATGCTCACGCAGCACCGTTGCCGCCAGCGCCGAGTTGTTGAGGAAACAAAAGCCGCCGGCCCGATCGGGGCCGGCATGGTGGCCGGGTGGCCGACACAGCGCATAGGTGGTGCCGTGGCCGCCAATCAGCGCCTCGGCGGCCGCCTGGGCCGTTGCCGCACTGGCCAACACGCCGTGGAAACTGTCGGCGCCGATGGGGCAAGCCATGTCGTGCAGGTGCCAACCCGCCTGCCCCACCGGATGACGCGGGTAGTGATGCCCGCCCCCGCACGGGTGAACATTGGGCATGACCAGTTCGGATGCACCGGGCAGCTCGCGCCAGCGGGCGTGGATGGTCTCGAGGAAGCTCAGGTAGCGCGGCGTATGGATCTGGGCCAGCCGACTGCGCAGCCGCGGACTGTCGACATCATCCGGCTCTCGCAGTGTAAGCCCCGTCGCCGCCACGCCCTTGGCCAACAGCTCAGCACGCACAGGTCCCTCGGGGGACGCTGTCGGTTTACCTCGCAGCAGGAAAGACCCAGGTGCGTGCCGCTCTTGATCGGGGTGGTAGAAAAGCTTCATCTCGGTTCCTTAAGCGAAGCGTCGTTTGTTGTCTCTTCTACACTACCCTGCCGAGCGGCATCGGAAAACCGTCCTGTTACATCAGCAGCGTCCTTTCTTGGCCTGCCCCGGCGGACAGAATCGACCGCCGTGGTGTCCGCTGCGCCCGTCGTCGATGATGACGAGCGGCTCTGATTTGATGCGCGCCGGCTGGTAGCTACACCCAGCCACAAGCAGAGCGGTAAGAACGAGCAGGAAAGGAAACATCAGGCGCCGTGACATGGTGTATCTCCAGGTTGTCGAACAGTGTTCATAGTAGCGAAGTTCAACGCCGTTACACATGTGGCACGGCGGCTACAATCGGGTCGCCATACGGCGACATTGCCACTCTGCCGATAAAGGGCGATAGTGCATGCTCGTTAGCCTGCAAACTGGAATAGCCACATGGACGCCCTTCGTCGCCACTCTCTGCTGTTGATCGTGCTTGGCAGTCTGGTCATCTCGCTGGCGATGGGTCTGCGCCATGGTTTCGGCCTGTTCATGGCGCCGATGAGCAGCGATCTTGGCTGGGGGCGCGAAGTATTCGCCTTCGCCCTGGCGCTACAGAACCTGATCTGGGGATTCGCGCAACCGTTCACCGGCGCACTGGCGGATCGTTATGGTGCCGCCCGGGTGGTCACGGTAGGCGGCGCCCTCTATGCCCTCGGCCTGCTGTTCATGGGGCTTTCGGAATCGGCGCTGGGCATGTCCCTGTCGGCCGGGCTGCTGATCGGCCTGGGGCTTTCCGGCACCACCTTCTCGGTGATCCTGGGTGCGGTGGGCCGCGCCGTAGCTCCTGAGAAGCGCAGCATGGCCATGGGCATCGTCAGTGCGGCGGGCTCGTTCGGCCAGTTCGCCATGCTGCCGGGCACCCTGGGCCTGCTCGGCTGGCTTGGCTGGTCGGCCGCCCTGCTGGCCATGGGTGCGCTGGCGGCCATGATGGTGCCGCTCGGCGCCATGCTGAAGGATCGCCCTTCCGCTCGCCTTGCCACCGACCTCTCGCTCCGAGGGGCGCTCGACGAAGCTGCCGCGCACCGCGGCTTCTGGCTACTGTGCCTGGGCTTCTTTGTATGCGGCTTCCAGGTAGTGTTCATCGGCGTGCACTTGCCCGGCTATCTGTTCGACAACGGCCTGGCGCTGCACGTCGGCAGCACGGTGCTGGCACTGGTGGGGCTGTTCAACATCTTCGGTACCTACGCCGCCGGCTGGCTGGGCGGAATCTACTCCAAGCCGCGCCTGCTCAGCTGGCTCTACCTGACCCGCGGCGCAGTCATTGCCGCCTTCGTGTTCATGCCGCTGAGCCCGGCCAGCGCCTACCTGTTCGGCATCGCCATCGGCCTGCTGTGGCTCTCCACCGTGCCACTGACCAACGGCATCGTGGCCGCGGTGTTCGGCGTACGCCATCTCTCCATGCTCGGCGGCATCGTCTTTCTCTTCCACCAGGTCGGCTCGTTCACCGGTGTGTGGCTGGGCGGCATGCTCTACGACCTGCATGGCGACTATGATGTGGTATGGAAGCTCGCGATTCTGCTCTCGGTGGTCGCTGCGCTGCTGCACTGGTTCATCAGTGAAGCACCGGTGGAGCGCACCGTCACCCAGGAGGCCAAGGCATGACCTACCGCCTGCCGCTCTTTCGACTTGCCCTGCTGGGCGCCATGACCGGCGTACTGGCCCTGGTGTGGTGGGGATGGCAAACCGCCGATGCGTCGCTGCTGCTGCTCGGCGTGCGGCTGTGCTGAACCAGCCAATCCCCCTTCCCCACCCGCCTCACGCTTCGCTCGTCGCCTGAGACAGCGCCCAGGCGGTATCGCTGGTGAAGTCGATCTCGTTGATGTTATCGGCCAGGAAGTCGAGCAATGCCCGCACGGCGGGCAGCACGCCCCGCCGCGAGGGGAAGACCGCATGCAGCACGCCACCTCTCGGCTCCCAGCCGGGTATCACGTCGACGAGACGTCCCGCCTTCAAGTCGTCGCCGGCGACAAGCAAAGCCAACTTGACCACTCCCAGCCCGGCCAATGCGGCCTGATGCAGCGTCTCGGCGTTGTCGGTGACCAGCCGCGGATGATGTCGAATCTGCGCCGTCGCCCCCTCGGGGCCGTCCAGCACCCAGTCGTGCTGCCTGCCCACCTGATCGAAGTCGAGGCTGGGCAACCCGGCCAGATCGCCCGGCGCTTGCGGCCTCGGCCATGCTTCAGACAAGGCGGGGGCGGCCACTAGGCGCTGAGGGCTGCGCGACAGCACCTTCATCGACAGATCGCTGTCCTCGAGCGGCGGAAAACGCACGCGGATGGCCATGTCGAAACCTTCCCTTATCACGTCCACCCTGCGGCTGGTGGCCTCCACCTGCACCTCCACGTCGGGACACTGGGCCATGAAGCGCACCAGCAGCGGGGTGATCAGATAGTGCAGCAGGCTTGGCGGACAGCTCAGCCGCACCGTACCCCGCGGTAGCGCCAGGTTACGCTGAATCAGCTCCTCGGCGGCCTCCGCCTCCACCAGCATCGCCGCGCAGTGCCGGTAATAAGCCTGACCCAGCTCGGTGACCGAGAGATGGCGCGTGGAGCGATGAATCAACCGGGCACCCAGCCGCTCCTCGAGTTGCGTGATGCGCCGGCTCAGCTTCGATTTGGGAATGCCGAGGGCGCGCCCGGCCGGAGCAAAGCCACCATGGTCCACCACCTGGACGAAGTAGTAGAGGTCGTTGAGGTCCTGCATATCGTTCCGCCCTTGTTGTCCTATTAATGGAACGCTGAGTGCGAATTATACCCTCTACTGCCCCTTCCGTTCTCCTCATAAGCTTCCTGTATCGGGCAAAGGCCCAATCCATGCAGGAGCCAGACCATGAAGAAGATCCAAGGCATCTATGGCGCCCCTCGCGGCCACTGGGTCGGCGACGGCTTCCCCGTACGCTCGCCGTTCAGCTATGACAGCCACGGCGCCGATCACCTGAGCCCCTTCCTGCTGCTCGACCATGCCGGCCCGCATGACTTCCCGCCGGCAAGCCGGCCGCGCGGCGTCGGCGCTCACCCGCACCGTGGCTTCGAGACCGTGACGCTGGTCTACAAGGGCGAACTGGAGCATCGCGACTCCACCGGCAGCGGCGGTCGCATCGGCGAGGGTGACGTGCAGTGGATGACCGCCGGAGCCGGCATCGTTCACGAGGAGTTTCACTCCAGCGACTTCACCGCGCAGGGCGGCACCCTGGAAATGGTGCAGCTGTGGGTCAACCTGCCGGCCGAGCACAAGTCGGCCCCCGCGGCCTACCAGACCCTGCTCGACGCCGACATTCCACGCGTCGCGCTGCCTGACCGCGCCGGCGAGCTGCGGGTGGTCGCCGGCAAGTACCGCGGCCATGAAGGGCCGGCTCATACCTTCACCCCGATCGAGGTGTGGGATCTGCGGTTGGCGGCAGGCGGCGAAACGAGCCTGCAAGTTGCCGAGGGGCACACCACGCTGCTGGTGGTGCTCGAAGGGACGGTACAGGTCAACGGCGACGCCGTGGTGCGTGACGGCGGCCTGGTGTGCTTCGAGCGCCAGGGCGACGAGATACGGCTTGAAGCCAACAACGGCGCCAAGCTGCTGCTGCTCGCTGGAGCCCCCTTGGGCGAGCCGGTGGTGGGGTACGGCCCCTTCGTGATGAACAGCGAAGCCGAGATACATCAAGCCTTCGCTGATTTCCAGGCCGGCAAGTTCGGTCGCCTGGAGGGTTAGCGGCACCGCCGCGCCCAACCGCGCCCGGCTCCCTGACCGGGCGCTCCACTCACCCCTGGAGGAAAGACCCATGTCCTTTACCTACAACCGACTCGACAAGGACGATGTGGCCCTGCTGATGGTCGATCATCAGTCCGGTCTGCTCTCGCTGGTGCGCGACTTCAGCCCAGACGATTTCAAGAACAACGTGCTGGCTCTGGCCGACATAGCCAAGTTCTTCGAGATCCCCACCATCCTCACCACCAGCTTCGAGGACGGCCCCAACGGGCCAATGGTGCCGGAACTGAAGGAGATGTTCCCCGACGCGCCCTACTTTGCCCGCCCCGGGCAGATCAACGCCTGGGACAACGAAGAGTTCGTGGCGGCGATCAAGGCCACCGGCAAGAAGCAGCTGCTGATCGCCGGCGTGGTGACCGAGGTATGCGTGGCCTTCCCGGTACTCTCGGCCCTGGAAGAAGGCTATGAGGTATTCGTCGTCACCGACGCTTCCGGCACCTTCAACCAGACCACCCGGGACGCCGCATGGGACCGCATGTCCCAAGCCGGTGCTCAGCTGATGACCTGGTTCGGAGTGGGTTGCGAACTGCACCGCGACTGGCGCAACGATATCGAGGGCTTCGGCGGCCTGCTGGCCGGCCACCTGCCCACCTACGCCAACCTGATCCAGAGCTACACCGCCCAGAAGCGCTGATGGACCGGGCCCGGCACCTGCCGGGCCCAACCCCATTCACCACGCACTTCGGCCTGCCCAGGAGGCGTCATGTCCACTCACCAACTCAACCCCACCGCCCACTGCGACGGGGTGACCATCCAGATCCACCACCGCGTGCGGCCCGGGGCCGCGGATCGCTACGAGACCTGGCTGCGCCAGATCATCGAGGCCGCCGGACGCTTCCCCGGGCATCAAGGGGTGCATATCCTGCGTCCTCCCGAAGGTCATCACGACTACGAGATCGCCGTGCGCTTCGCCAGCGACGACGACGCCCGACGCTGGCGGGAGTCGGCCGAACGCCGTGAACTCATGGCGACCATACAGGGAGACCTGCAACAGGCCGAGCGGGTGGAGATCGTCAGCGGCATTGACTACTGGTTCACCCCACCCACCCCAGCCAGCAGGCAGCCAACGCGCTGGAAGCAGTGGCTGGTGACCACCTCGGTGATCTGGCCGCTGACCATCATCGTACCGCTGCTGTGGCAACCGCTGTTCGGCCTGCTGCCGCTACTCGACACCTGGGGGATTCGTCATGGGCTGATCGCCGCCACCATCGTCGCGCTGGTGGTCTACGTCGTCATGCCCCGGGTGGTGAAACTGGTAGCGCCCTGGCTGTTCCGTTGAGTCATGAGCATCCTCTCTCAGGCAGGGCGAACGGCCAAAGCCTATGCTGAAACGACCACGGCCTACTCTGTCCTCCTAGTCCTCCGGGAAAACGACAATGAGCAATCTCGTCAACGAAGCCGACCTCTCCTCCTCCCTGGATTGCCCCATCGTCGACGGCAAACGCCAGGTGCAGCATGTCGCACCGCGTACCGCCGACGTGGGCGGCATCCCCGTCAACCGCGTGCTGCCTTCGCGCCATAGGCGCCTGATCGGTGCCTGGTGCTTCCTCGATCATGCCGGCCCGGCGGTTTTCAAGGGCGACTCACGCGGCCTTCGCGTCGGCCCCCACCCGCACATCGGCCTGCAGACCTTCACCTGGATGATCGAGGGCGAAGTGCTGCATCGTGACAGTCTGGGCAACCGACAGGTGATTCGTCCCGGCCAGGTCAACCTGATGACGGCGGGACGCGGTATCAGCCACACCGAAGAGTCGGTGCCCGGTGAGTCACACCTGCATGCCGCCCAGCTCTGGATCGCTCTGCCCGAAGCCCATCGCCGCACCGACCCGCGCTTCGACCACTACCCGACGCTGCCGCAGTGGCGCGAAGGCGACGTCGAGATGACCCTGCTCACAGGGGAATTCGCCGGCCATCGCGCACCGACGCTGGCCTTTTCGCCGCTGATGGGTCTGGATCTGGCGGCCTCGTCGAGCGGCGCGCTGGAACTGCCGCTACGTGAGGAGTTCGAGTACGGCCTGCTGCCGCTGGAAGGCGAACTCGCGATAGAAGGCGAACGCTTCGCCACCAACGAGATGGCTTACCTTGGGCGCGGGCGCCGCGACGTCACCATCGAACTGCCGTCAGGCGGACGTGCGATCCTGGTGGGTGGCGAACCGCTGGGTGAGGAGATCCTGATCTGGTGGAACTTCGTCGGTCACAGCAAGGCCGAGATCATCGAGGCCCAGCGTGACTGGGAAGCCGGCAGCGAGCGCTTCGGCAGCATTCCCCAGTTCGATGGCAAACGCCTGGAGCCGCCGCCTCTGCCATGGCAGGCTTGAAGACGGCTTCCCCTCCCCCGCCATCTGAAGAGAGACACTCATCCATGACCACCCATACGCCACCGCGCATTCTGGTCTTCGCCGGCAGCGCCAGAGAGAACTCCTTCAACAAGCGCCTGGCCCGCCTGGCGGCCGAGCGAGTCGAGCATGTCGGCGGCCAGGCCACCTTCATCGACCTGCGCGACTACCCGCTACCGCTCTATGACGGCGACCTGGAAAGTCGCGAAGGCCTACCCGCGAATGTGCGCAGCTTTCAGGCGCTGCTCGCCAAGCATCAGGGGCTGCTGCTTGCCTCTCCGGAGTACAACGGCTTCATCACCCCGCTGATGAAGAACACGCTCGACTGGATATCTCGTCCGGACGGAGAGAACAGCGGTCTGGCCCTGTTCGCCGAGCGGGTGGCAGCGGTGGTATCCGCCTCGCCGGGGGCATTCGGCGGGATGCGCAGTCTCGCCCTGCTCCGACAACTGCTGAGCAATCTCGGTGTGACCGTGCTGCCCAATCCGCTGGCGATTCCCCGAGCCGCGCAGGCTTTCAGCGAAGCCGGCGAGCTGGCGGACGAGAGCCAGCGGGAGCGTCTCGACGCCCTCTGTGAGCGCCTGGTGACCACGCTGGGCAAGCTGCACGCGACCGCCCCCACCGAGGGCCGGTGATCGGCAAGCGCTCAGGTTATCAATACCACCGACAAAAAAGCGCCCATGCCGATCGGCATGGGCGCTCTGCTTTCGGTCGTCCGGCACCCGTGCTGCGACGGGTGCGATCGCCTAGATGTAGAACTTGCTCAACTTGCGCGGCGGCCGCTTGCTCTTCGGCTTCTTGGTACGCAGCGGGACATCCCAGATGGTCAGGAAACGCTCAGTGACGGGGGCTGCTGCGGTCTTTTCGACGCTCAGATCGCGGCGGCTTGGCAGCGGCAAATCCCAGATAGTGGGGAAACGCATGGTGGTCATAGGCTTGTTACGACTCCGGGAGTCGCCTCCGAATGAATTTGTGGAATCATTTTTCATATTATCTCTTTTGTTAGACTTTAGTTCAAGCCAACTTCGCGATTGACTCTCGATTCGGGAGGCAAGCACTCACTTAGCCGCTATACTGCAACGCAACATGAATGACTCAGGAGTTGGCATGGCCAAGGAAGAACGCAAGCACATCGATCTCGCCCTGCAGGGCGGCGGTTCACACGGCGCACTGACCTGGGGTGTACTCGACAGGCTGTTGGAAGAGGAGCGCCTGGAGATCGACGGCGTCAGCGGCACCAGCGCCGGCGCCATGAATGCCGTGGTGCTGGCCGACGGCCTGCACCGTGGTGGGCGTGAGGGCGCCCGCGAGGCGCTCCACAATTTCTGGCGCGGCGTCAGCGAAGCAGCACGCTTCTCGCCCATCCAGCCGACACCGTGGGACCAGCTGATGGGCAATAGCAGCCTGGACAACTCGCCCACTTACCTGATGTTCGAAAGCCTCACCCAGCTCATCGCCCCGGCCAAGCTCAACCCGATGAAGCTCAATCCGCTGCGTGATCTGGTATGCAAGCTGGTGGATTTCGAACGGGTCAATGCCTGCCGCAAGGCCAAGGTGTACGTCACCGCCACCAACGTTCGCACCGGGCGCGCCAAGGTCTTCAGCCAGCCCGAGATCACCGTGGACACCGTCATGGCCTCGGCCTGTCTACCGTTCATGTTCCCGGCGGTGGAAATCGACGGCGAAGCCTACTGGGACGGCGGCTACAGCGGCAACCCGGCGCTGTTCCCGCTGGTGGATGACATGGATTGTCAGGACCTGGTGGTGATTCAGGTAAACCCGCTGATACGCCAGACACTGCCGGACAGCGCCCGGGACATCATCAACCGCATCAACGAGATCACTTTCAATACCAGCCTGATCAAGGAACTGCGCAGCATTCAGCTGCTGCAACAGCTGATCGATGCCGAGGGACTGGAAGTGGAGCGCTACCGCTCCATGCGCCTGCACCTGATTCATGCCGAGAAGGAAGTGGAGCAGTTGAGTGCCTCGAGCAAACTCAACGCCCAGTGGGACTTCGTCTCCCGCCTTTACCGCCAGGGCCGCGGCTGGGCCGACCTGTGGTTGAAGGAGAACTTCGACTCGCTGGGCAAGTGCTCGACCTTCGACCTCAACGCCGTGTTCAGCGATACCTTCCGTCCGCTTGCGCGCCCCACCGACACGGCCGAGGCCCCCGCTGCGGCGAAAGCCAAGCCCCCGGCCGACAAGACCGCCGCTCCGGCACAAGCCAAGCCCCCGGCCGACAAGACCGCCGCTCCGGCGAAAGCCAAGCCTCCGGCCGACAAGACCCCCGCTCCGGCACAAGCCAAGCCCCCGGTCGACAAGGCCCCCGCTCCGGCGAAAGACGATACCCAGCCTGACAAGACCGCCGCTCCGGCGAAAGCCAAGCCCTCGGCCGACAAGACCGCCGCTTCGGCAAAAGACGACACCCAGCCTGACAAGGCCGTCGCTCCGGCAAAAGCCAAGGCGTCGAATGACAAGGAGAAAGGACAGGGAGGCAAGGCATGACCGGCATTGTCGCCATTGTCATAGCACTCCTTCTATTGATGTACCTGGCCTACCGCGGCTTGAGCCTGTTGATTCTCGCCCCGGCGCTGGCCGCCCTGGTGGCGCTGGTCTCGGTGGATACGCCGCTGCTGGCCAGCTATACCCAGGTCTTCATGGGTTCGGCGGGCGGCTTCATCGTCAGCTACTTTCCGCTGTTCCTGCTCGGGGCGATCTTCGGCAAGCTGATGGAGGACTCGGGCAGCGCCGAGGTACTGGCAGGCGCTATCGTCGAGCGCCTGGGCGAAAGCCGGGCCATCCTCGCCGTGGTGCTCTCCTGCGCGGTAATGACCTACGGCGGTGTGTCGCTCTTCGTGGTGGCCTTCGCGGTGTTTCCCATCGCTGCCGCGCTGTTTCGCAAAGCCGACCTGCCCAAGCGGCTCATTCCCGGCACCATCGCGCTGGGGGCCTTCACCTTCACCATGACCGCCCTGCCCGGCACACCGGCGATCCAGAACGCCATCCCAATGCCCTTCTTCGGCACCTCGCCCTTCGCCGCGCCGGGGCTAGGCATCATGACAGGGCTGGTCATGCTCGGCCTGGGCCAGGGGTGGCTGACCTATCGCGCCAGACAGGCCCGGGCGGCTGGCGAAGGTTATGGCGAACACGCCGGCGAACCGGTACCGCACGACCACCTGCGTGAGCGTGCTGCCGGCGAAGGCTTCGACCTGGCCGAAGTCGAACCGCAGCCGCGCAGCGGGCTGCCTTCGTTACCGCTGGCGCTGGCGCCCATCGTGCTGGTCATCGCCCTGAACCTGCTGTTCACCGCGGTGATCATCCCGGCCATGGATACCGGCTACCTGTCGGACCCGGTCTATGGCGCCACCAGCATCGAGTCGGTGCGCGGCGTATGGTCGGTCATCGCCGCCCTGGTGCTCTCCATTCTGGTACTGATCGCATTGAACTGGCCGCGCCTGCAGCACCTGACCGCCTCGCTGGACAGCGGTGCCAACGCCTCGCTGCTGCCCATTTTCAACACCGCGAGCCTGGTCGGCTTCGGCTCGGTGATCGCTTCGCTTGCCGCGTTCGATGCCATCAGCGCCTGGGTGACCACCGCCGGTGGCGACAACCCGCTGATCTCACTGGCCATTGCGGTGAACCTGCTGGCAGGCATGACCGGCTCCGCCTCCGGCGGCATGAGCATAGCGCTGGCGACACTAGGCGACACCTACCTGGCCATGGGCCAGGCGGCGGGCATCTCACCGGAGCTGCTGCACCGGGTCACCGCGGTGGCCACCGGCGGGCTCGACGCCCTTCCCCACAACGGCGCGGTGATCACCCTGCTCTCCATCTGCGGGCTGACGCATCGCCAGGCCTATCTGGATATCGCCGCCGTGGCGGTGATCGGGCCGATCATCTCGCTGATCGTACTCATCATGGTGGGATCGCTGGTGGGCACGTTCTGAGGAGGTCAGGCGCCTCGCCTCAGGCGGGGCGCACCGGTGGCTCTCGCTTACTGCGCCGGACCATCGCACCGCTACCGATCAGCATGCCCAGAGTTATCACGCAGGTCGCCAGCGCCAACAGCAACGTGGCCTCGGCATAGCCTGCAGCAATCAGAACTAAGGTGGAGAGTAGCGGCGTGACGTAGGCCAGCAGTCCCAGCAGGTGCAAGTCGCCGTGCTTCACGCCGATGTCCCAGGTGAAGAAAGCGATGCCCACCGGCCCCAGCCCCAGACCGATCACACCCAGCCATTGAATGCCTTGCGGCCAACGCGTCGATTCGAACAGCCCATGGCAGGCGAAAGCCAATAGCGCCGTAGCCAGGCAGAAGCCGCCCACCGCGGATGTCGGCACAGCCTTTTTGACCCGTGAAAGCACCGAGTAGCCGCTCCACACCAAAGCGCAGGCGAAGGCAGTTCCGTAGCCCAATATGCTGCCGTCTCCCCCTAGGTCACCAGCAATCAGCAGCGCGGCCCCGACGAAGCCCAACATTGCGCCCACCACGTGCCTTAGCAGCAGGCGCTCGCCCGGCAAGAGGCCGGCGAACAATACGATCAAGAGCGGCCACAAATAGCTGATCAGCCCTGCGTTGGCTGGTGGCGCATTCTGCTGGGCAACGAAATAGAGAGCGTGGTAGCCGAATAGTCCACCAACGCCCAGCGCCCAGACCGAAGGCGACAGGCGCAGGGCCGTAACGAACGACTCGCGGCGCCAAAAACACCATGCCACAAAGCACAGAAAAGCGATGCCAAAGGCCAGCCCGGTCAGCAGAAACGGCGGTACCGGTCCCGAGAGCTGTGTCAGGGTGGCGAGCAGCGCCCAATTAAGGATGGTGGTAGCCCCAACGACTGTGGCTCGGCATTGGTTCAGGGCAGGCATGATATGTTCTCGTCAGCGGTGTCGAGGCCGCAGCATGCCTTTCATTGCATTGAGTGGCTTGTCGAATCCTGACGGTTTGTCGAATTTCCACTCGACATTACCCGCCGCCATTCACTGGGTGAAACACCATGGCGGCAACGAAAACTGCGTGAAAAATGAGCGCTGTCTGCAAAGCCGCACGCCTGGGCTACCTCGGTCAGCGAAGCGTTACCGTTCATAAGCAGTTCGCAGGCGCGCGTCATCCGCTGTCGTAACAGCCACTCATGTGGGGGCAAGCCGGTCAACGCGCGGAACTGGCGAGCGAATACGGCCTCGGCCAGATGGCAGCGACGCGCCATTTCGGCAACACGCCAAGGGTGGGCCAGGTCGTCGCGAATAGCGGGCAAGAGATCCAGCAGCTTCAGACGAGGCGGTACTGAGCATCGACCAACGCCTTCGAGCACCAGCTCAAGCCAGTGAGCCACCGCCTGCCCAGCGTTGCCGAGCCTTGCCCCCTGAACCACCAGCGGCTCAGGCAATCGCCGTGCTGGCCGCGGTAACAAAATCTCGAAAGACAGCGTCTCACACCAGGCCTCGGGCAGGTCGAGTACCAGGACACGATTATCGCCCGGCGCCAGGTAGTGATGTATTTCGCCGCTGGCTATCGGCACTAGCATGCCGCGGGTCACGTGGGAGAGTCGCCCGGCCGCCTCGATTTCCAATGCGCCCTCCAGCCCCAGCAGCACCTGGTGGAAGCTATGGCGGTCGCAAAGCACGCGGTCGGGATAGCAGCGCGGCTCGACGCTCGGAAGTTCGCGTGAATCGGACATCATGCTAGAACCAGCGCTTGCGCTTGAACCACACCACCATGCCGATGGCGATGACCACCATCAGGCCCAACACCAGCGGGTAGCCCCAGTACCAGCCGAGTTCCGGCATGGCAAAGGGGCTGTAGGGGTGCTCGAAGTTCATGCCGTACACGCCAACGATGAAGGTCAGCGGCATGAAGATGGTGGCAATGATGGTGAGGGTGCGCATGCTCTCGTTGAGGCGGTTGCTCATGCTGGAGAGATAGACGTCGAGCAGGCTGGCGGTCATGTCGCGGTAGCTCTCCACCAGGTCCATCACCTGCACGGTGTGGTCGTAAACGTCGCGCATCCACATGCGCGTATCGGCGGTGAACAGGTCGTTGTGGTCGCGCAACAGCTGGTTGATCACCTCGCGGGTAGGCCACAGGTAGCGGCGTAGCATGATCAGCTCGCGCTTCAGCCCATGCAGGCGCTCCAGCGTCGAGCTGTCGGGATGGTTGAGGATCTCCATCTCGAGCTCCTCGATGCGCTCACCTACGCCGTCCAGCACCGGGAAGGCGTGGTCCACCGCGGCGTCCAGCAGGCCGTAGAGCAAATCGTCAGTTTCCCCCAGCGCGCGCCCACCGCGCTCCTCGAGCCGTCGACGCACCTCGATGAAGGGGTCCAGCGCTTCGGCGATGATGCTGACGACTATGTTGCTGCCCGCAACCAGGGTCAGCTGATAAAGATGCAGCCGGCCCTCGTCGTCCACCTCGGGTATTCCCAAGGTAACCACCAGCGACTCATCGAAGCGCTCCACCTTGGGCCGCTGGCCGCCGTTGAGAATATCCTCCTGGGCCAGGGGGTGCAGCCCCACCCGGTCCCCCAGCAGCTCCAGCTGTTCAGCGGTGGGCATGCCCTGAACGTGCAGCCAACACAGCGGCTCATTCGTACCAGGCTCGGGAATGGCATCCGGGCTTATGTCCTGCACGTCACCCCAACGTCCTGACTTACGGCGCGCCAGGGTGAACGTGGCCGGAGCGTGCTGGGCCGCCTGTTCCAGCGACAGCTCACGCAACGTTCCCGGCGCCGTACCGGCCGGGTGGTAATGCTTATGGAAGAGACGTGTCATGAGTTCCTATCCTTGGCGATTCGGCCAACCCTTATAGTGGCATGCTCTTGTTCCTGGGCGAACTTTGCCATGCTTTTCAAGGTCCGGAATCGCTTCGGCGACCTTGGACAATGGTCGAATTCGGCTAAGCTGAACCAAGCGATGTCTAAAGTAAGCTGATCCAAGGAAGGAAGATGACATGACCATGACGGTGGGTGAGCTGTTCATAGCCTTGGTGCTTATCTCGCTGGTGTTACTGGCCAGCAATGCCATCCGCAACGTATCTCCCTGGCTGCGTCGCCTGTTCATGCCCAGCTCGGTGATCGGGGGGTTCATCCTGCTGCTGCTGGGCCCCGAAGTGATAGGCCGTGCAGTAACGGCACCCTTCGACGATCCTGCCGGGCTGTTTCCCGAATACGTCTTCGAGAGCTGGGCCGCCCTGCCCGGCCTGTTGATCAACGTGGTGTTCGCCGCGCTGTTCATCGGCCGCCCGATTCCCGGGCTGCGCACCATCTGGATGCGTGCCGGACCGCAGGTAGTGGTGGGCCAGACCATGGCCTGGGGCCAGTATGTGGTCGGCCTGACCCTGGCAATACTCATCCTGGCACCCATGTTCGGCATGAATCCCATGGCCGGTGCCCTGATCGAGATCGGCTTCGAGGGTGGCCACGGCACCGCGGCCGGCATGGCGGATACCTTCGCCGAGCTTGGCTTCGAGGAGGGCGCCGATCTGGCGCTGGGGCTGGCCACCGTGGGCATCGTCTCCGGGGTGCTGATCGGCACCCTGATGATCAACCTGGCCGCCCGGCGCGGCGTCATCCAGTTGGACAACACGCAAAAAACCGCCGAAGCCCTGGATGAAGTGAGCATCCAAAGCGACGCCAGCGACCTGCCCCCCACCGAGCAGTACAGCGAATTCAAGAAGGACCTGGCTCAGGAAGAGGAAACGGCAGACCCGCTGAGCCTGCACCTCGGGCTGGTGGGCATCGCCATCGTGGTCGGCTGGCTGATCCTCACTGGCCTGCAATGGATCGAACAGCAGACCTGGGCCCGCGACGGCGGCCTGGAGATTCTGGCCCACGTGCCGCTGTTTCCCCTCGCCATGATCGGCGGCGTGCTCGTACAGCTGTGTGTGACCCGCTTCGGGCTGGAGCCCCACGTTTCCAGCCGCACCATGGCGCGCATTGCCGGCACCGCGCTGGACTTCACCATCGTGGCTGCTCTGGCCACGCTCTCGCTCACCGCCCTGGGCGAGCACTTCATTCCGTTTCTGCTGCTGGCCCTGGCGGGCATCGGCTGGTCGTTGTTCGTGCTCATCGTGATCGCCCCGCGGGTCATTCCCGAGAACTGGTTCGAGCGCGGCATCGGGGATTTCGGTCAGTCAATGGGCGTCACCGTGACCGGCCTGCTGCTGATGCGCATGGCCGATCCCAAGAACCGTTCCGGCGCCTTCGAAAGCTTCGGCTACAAACAGCTGATGTTCGAACCGGTGGTCGGCGGCGGGCTGTTCACGGCGGCGTCGCTTCCGCTCATCGCTCAGTTCGGCGCACCAGCGGTGCTGGGTCTTACCCTGCTGCTCACCGTGGCCTGGCTGATCTTCGGGCTGCTCTACTTCGGCCGCATGGTGCCGGACCGTGGGCGTGGCAGGTGGGGTCAGCGATAGCCTACCGGTCCGGCGAGTGCGTCATCGGTTTCTTCAGGCATCGGCCGGCTTGCGTGCCGAGATGGTCCAGGAGCTCGAGCCGATCACAATCTTGCCGTCCTGCTCATAGGGAGCGAGCACATTGCGCAGCGCCTGCTCGATTTGCGGGCGCTGGCGCTCAGCCTCCTCCCCGGCTTCGCGAAAGACTTCGCCAGCCGGCCCCAGGGCCAGCTGGAAGCGCATGGCATTTTCCACCGAATCGCCTACTTCCACAGGGCCATCGTTACGCTCGAAGTGGATTTCCTCGAAACCGGCTATCTCCAACTGCTGGCGGACCACGTCTGGGTTGGACATGGAGAAAGGCCCCGGCCCACAGGTGCGCGCGCCCTCTCCGGGTGGCGGCAGGAAATCCAGCACCACCTGCTTGGGCAGGCCCAGCCAAGGGTTGTCCTCGATATCGCGCCAGACGATGAACATCAGCTGACCACCAGGACGCAGTGCCTTGTGTATGTTGCGCATGGCAACGACAGGATGCTCGAAGAACATCATTCCGAACCGCGAGAAGCACAGGTCATAGTCAGGCTCGAAGGGATAGCGCTCGACATCGGCGGCCACGAAGTTGACGTTGCTCATGCCTGCCGCCTCGGCGCGTCGACGGGCGTCTTCAAGGAACTGCTCCACACAGTCCATTCCCAGCACCTGGCCCTCGGGGCCGGTCTTGCGGGCTAGGGCTATGGCCGTATCGCCCCAGCCGCAGCCCACGTCGAGTATCCGCGAGCCCGGCGCCACCTCGAGACTGTCGAGCGGAACCTTGCTGTGGTAGCTCAGGCCATTCATCAAAATTTCTTGGAAGCGATTGAACTTCTCGGCCAGCGTATCGTTCCAGAATTCTACGTATTCACTGGTTTGCTGAGTTGTATTTGTCATTGGCATACCTCCGCGCGCGGCACCATCAAAAATGGATTTCCGGCAGGCCAAAGCGAGTCGAGTTGGCCGTCGAGATGATGACCGCCTCCAACCAGTCTAGTACCAGTAACGCAGGGTTGATCATGCACGCTTTAGCGGCCGTTCTACACAAAGGAGCGACACCAATTCGGGCACGGGCCCGACAGCTAGGTGCCCAGTCCCACTATCAACCTCTCCAGCTCATTGGCGATGAAGCGTGGCTCAACGCACTCATCGAGATGGCCTGAGGCGAAGCGCAGCAAGCCCAGCGCGGCATGGGGCAGGCGACGGTCGCGGCGAACGATGAACTGCCAGTGGCTTTCGATGGGAAAGTCGGTGACAGGCAGAATGACCAGATCGGGGTGCTCCGGCGGCAGCACGTGCTCGGAGAGCACCGCCAGGCCCATGCCGGCGGCCACGCCCACGCGAATCGCCTCGTTGCTGGCCATTTGCAGCGTCGGCCCCAGCGACAGGCCATGCTCCTGCAGCCAGCTTTCGAACATCATGCGCGTGGCCGATCCCGGTTCGCGCAGCAGGAAACGCTCGCCTACGAGCTCGCTCATGGCGATGCGTTCACGGCTGGCGAGAGGATGCTCATGCGGGGCTATCACGACCAGCGGGTTGCGCAGAAAGCGCCCGGCCAAGGCGTGGGCCAACGAAGGCGGATGGCTGAACACATAGAGGTCGTCGTCCTGGCGTTCGAATCGAGTGAGCATCTGACGGCGGTTACCGATGTGCAGCGTCACCTCCACGTCGGGGAACACCTGGCTGTAAGGGCCGAGCAGGCGTGGCAAGACGTACTGCGCCGTGTTCACCAGGGCGATGCTGAAGCGCCCCCGCTCGCCCCCACGCAGAGCGGTAAGGTAATCCTCGAAATCATCGAAGCGACCCAGCACTTCGCGGCTGGCGCGGTAGAGTTCGCGCCCCGCTTCCGTCGGCGATAGCCGTCCTCGGCTCGTTTGCAGCAGTGGCTCTCCCACCGCTTCATGCAGGCGTTTCAACTGTTGCGAAACGGTCGGCTGGGTCAGATGAAGCTGACGCGCCGCCTCGCTGACCGAGCCGCTACGCACCACCGCGACATAAACCTGTAGCAGGCGGAAGGTAAGGTGACGCACGTTCATTTACACGGCTCCCGCAGCGATGCATAGAATATACTCTATAGTAGACTTCTAGAGATTCAATTGGAATCAATACCAGGCGCTGCGCACAATCCGCGACTACCCTGCCAATGCGGTTACAGAAGAAGAGAGAGATATGCCCGACATCGTCGTGATGTTCTTTCTGCTCGGCCTTCTCGCCGGGATAGTGAAGTCCGACCTGAACATACCCAAGGCCGCCTACGACACCTTGAGTCTGCTGTTGATGCTCACCATCGGCCTCAAGGGCGGTATGGCACTCTACGGCAACCTGCGCTGGTCGCTGGTGCCGGAACTACTCGCCGTTGCAGCCCTGGGCGCGTTGATCCCGCTGGTGTTGATGCCGGTGCTGCGCCGTTTCGCTCGCCTTTCGCCGGCCGACAGCGCCAGCATCGCCGCCCACTACGGTTCGGTGAGCGCCGGTACCTTCGCCGTAGCGCTGGCCTTTGCCGAGAGCCGCGCCCTGCCCATCGGCGCCGAAGTCACGCTCTACCTGGTGATGATGGAACTGCCCGCCATCATGGTGGCCATCGCGCTCTACCGCCGCCATGCGGGCAAGAACTCCAGTGAAGCCATGCAGGGCATCTGGCACGAAACGCTGACCAACCGCGGCGTGATCCTGCTGGCCGGTGGCGCGGTGATCGGCGCCATGTACGGGCCCGGGGAAGGCGCCGCCGTTACCGAGCTGTTCATGGGCGCCTTCCACGCCGTACTCGCCCTGTTCCTGCTGCAGATGGGTCTGACCGCAGCCGAAACCCTGCGTCCCATTCCCTGGTTTCACTGGCGCCTGCTCACCTTTGCCGTGGTGGCACCGTTCTTCCTGGCCATGGCCGGTCTGGCGGTTGGCCTGGCCCTGGGCCTGCCCACCGGCTCGCTGATGATCCTCACTGCCCTGGCCGCCAGTGCTTCCTACATCGCTGCCCCGGCGGCCATGCGTACCGCCATTCCCGAGGCCAACATCGGACTCGCCATGCTGGCCGCGCTGGGCTTTACCTTCCCGCTGAACGTGATAGTGGGCATCCCCATCTATCATCAGCTGGCGCTCTGGCTGGGCTGATCCAGCTACGCTCTGCTCCGCGCCACCGGTGCATCCGACCGGTGGCGCACTGCGTTTCGCTTCGCCTCCTTCGACATTCGTCGCACGCCTTAAAGCTGCACTTTACGTTAACGTCAACCTCGCCTAGTCTAGTAACATTCTCGCTTAGCACTGCGAGCTGCGCCTGCGCGGCCCGCACAATCTGACAGCTGCACTATCGCATCATTCGCTACCGACACCACATCAGGGAGTTCCGCCATGCTCACCGCCTACAAGCCCCTCGACTTCGGTCTCGACGACGAACTGAACATGCTGCGCGATCAGGTCAACGCCTTCGCCCGCGACGAGATCGCCCCGCGTGCCGCCGAGATCGACGAGAAGAACGAATTTCCCAACGATCTGTGGCAGAAGTTCGGTGACATGGGCCTGCTCGGCATCACCGTCTCGGAAGAGGATGGCGGCACCGGCATGGGCTATCTGGCGCACTGCATTGCCATGGAAGAGATCTCCCGCGCCAGCGCCTCGGTGGGTCTCTCCTATGGCGCGCACTCCAACCTGTGCGTGAACCAGCTCAAGATCAATGCCAACGCCGAGCAGAAAGCCAAGTACCTGCCCAAGCTGATCAGCGGCGAACACATCGGCGCGCTGGCCATGTCCGAGCCGGGTGCCGGTTCCGACGTGGTTTCCATGAAGTTGCGCGCGCGCAAGGAGGGTGACAAGTACATCCTCAACGGCAACAAGATGTGGATCACCAACGGCCCCGACGCCCACGTGCTGGTGGTCTACGCCAAGACCGACCCGGACGCCGGCTCCAAGGGCATCACCGCCTTCATCATCGAAAAAGGCATGCCTGGCTTCTCCACCGCCCAGAAGCTCGACAAGCTGGGCATGCGCGGCTCCAATACCTGCGAGCTGGTGTTCCAGGACTGTGAAGTGCCGGCCGAGAACATCCTGGGCGAGGAAGGCAAGGGCGTGCGCGTACTGATGAGCGGCCTGGACTACGAGCGCACCGTGCTCGCCGCCGGCCCCATCGGCATCATGCAGGCAGCCATGGACATCGTGGTGCCCTACGTCCACGAGCGTAAGCAGTTCGATCAGTCCATCGGCGAGTTCCAGCTGGTGCAAGGCAAGATCGCCGACATGTACACCACGCTGAACGCCTGCCGCGCCTATCTTTACGCCGTGGCGGCCGGCTGCGACCGCGGCCAGACCTCGCGCAAGGATGCCGCCGGCGTCATCCTGTACTGTGCCGAGAAGGCTACCCAGGTGGCGCTGGACGCCATTCAACTGCTCGGCGGCAACGGCTACATCAACGAGTATCCCACCGGCCGCCTGCTGCGCGACGCCAAGCTGTACGAAATCGGCGCCGGAACCAGTGAGATCCGCCGGATGCTGATTGGCCGCGAAATCTTCGCTGAATCCAAGTAAGGAGCCGGCAATGGCGATTCTGAACACCCAAGTCAATCCGCGCAGCGACGGCTTCCAGGCCAACGAAAAGGCCATGCGCCACGAGGTGATGAAGCTACGCGAGCTGACCGCGGCGATCAGCCAGGGCGGCGGCGAGAAGGCCCGCACCCGGCACGAATCCCGCGGCAAGCTGTTCGTGCGCGATCGTATCGACCACCTGATCGACGAAGGCTCGCCCTTCCTCGAGTTCTCGGCGCTGGCCGCCCATGAGGTCTACGAGAGCGACGTGCCCGCCGCCGGTTTGGTCACCGGCATCGGCCGCGTTTCCGGCGTCGAGTGCGTGATCGTCGCCAACGACGCCACCGTGAAGGGCGGTACCTATTACCCGCTCACGGTGAAGAAGCACATCCGCGCCCAGGAGATCGCCCGCAAGCACCGCCTGCCGTGCATCTACCTGGTCGACTCCGGCGGCGCCTTCCTGCCCCGCCAGGACGAAGTGTTCCCCGACCGCGACCACTTCGGACGCATCTTCTACAACCAGGCCACCCTCTCCGCCGAAGGCATTCCGCAGATCGCCGTGGTGATGGGCTCCTGCACCGCCGGCGGCGCCTATGTGCCGGCCATGGCCGACGAGTCGATCATCGTCAAGCAGCAGGGCACCATCTTCCTCGGTGGCCCGCCCCTGGTGAAGGCCGCCACCGGCGAGAGCATCAGCGCCGAGGACCTGGGCGGCGCCGACGTGCACGCCAAGAAGAGCGGCGTGGCCGACCACTACGCCGAGAACGATGCCCACGCCCTGCAGCTCGCCCGCGCCTGCGTGTCGCGCCTGAACTGGCAGAAGCGCGGCCAGCTCAAGATGCAGGAACCCAAGCCGCCCAAGCTCGACCCGAGCGAGATCTACGGCATCGTCGGTACCGACCTGAAGAAGCCGTTCGACGTGCGCGAAGTGATCGGCCGCATCGTCGACGACTCCGATTTCGACGAGTTCAAACGCTATTACGGCGACACCCTGGTGACGGGCTTCGCCCATATCCACGGCTACCCGGTGGGCATCGTCGCCAACAACGGCGTGCTGTTCTCCGAGTCCGCGGTGAAAGGCGCCCACTTCATCGAGCTATGCGCCCAGCGCAAGATTCCGCTGGTATTCCTGCAGAACATCACCGGCTTCATGGTTGGCTCCAAGTACGAACACGAAGGCATCGCCAAGCACGGCGCCAAGCTCGTTACCGCCGTGGCCTGCGCCAAGGTGCCCAAGTTCACCGTGCTGATCGGCGGCAGTTTCGGCGCCGGCAACTACGGCATGTGCGGCCGCGCCTACGACCCCAACCTGCTGTTCATGTGGCCCAACGCCCGTATCTCGGTCATGGGCGGCGAACAGGCCGCCGGCGTGCTGGCCCAGGTCAAGCGCGAACAGTACGAGCGCGAAGGCCGCGAGTGGAGCGCCGAAGACGAAGAAGCCTTCAAGCAGCCCACTCGCGAGCAGTACGAGCACCAGGGCCACCCCTACTACGCCAGCGCGCGACTGTGGGACGACGGCGTGATCGACCCGGCCCAGACCCGCGACGTGCTGGGGCTCTCGCTGGCTGCCGCCATGAATGCGGAAGTGCAAGAGACGAAGTTCGGCGTGTTCCGGATGTGAGTCGTAAAGTGTCTGCGCCTTCGCTCGAAGACTTTACGGGAGCCGTAAATAGATGACTGAAACAAAGAGCTTTTCACAGCTAAGCATTGATGAGCGCGGTGTCGCCTGGCTGACGCTGAATCGTCCCGAGGTGCACAACGCCTTCGACGACAGCCTGATCGCCGAACTCAATGAGCATCTCGCCAAGCTGCACGACGCCGCCCGCCATGGCGAGGTGCGCGTAGTGGTGCTGGGCTCCGAGGGCAAGAGCTTCTCCGCCGGTGCCGACCTGAACTGGATGAAGCGCATGGTGGAGTACGACTTCGAGGGCAACCTGGCCGACTCGCGCAAGCTCTCGCAGCTGATGCACGGCCTGGACACCCTGCCCTGCCCCACCGTCTGCCGCGTGCAGGGCGCCGCCTTCGGTGGTGCCGTGGGCCTGGCCGCCTGCTGCGACATCGTGATCGCTTCCGAGAAAGCCAAGTTCTGCCTCTCCGAAGTGAAGATCGGCCTTTCGCCGGCGGTGATCAGCCCCTACGTACAGCGTGCCCTAGGCCCGCGCCAGATGCGCCGCTACGCCCTCACCGCCGAAGTGATCGACGCCGACAAGGCGCTGGAACTGGGCCTCGCCCACCAGATCGTCGGCCACGACACCATCGACGAAGCCGTGAGCGACATGCTCGAGATCCTGCTGGCCGGCTCGCCCCAGGCCCAGCGCGCCACCAAGTCGCTGATGGCCGAAGTGGCACGCGACTCCGACAGCAAGGCGACCCGCGAGCACACCTGCCGCGTGATCAGCGAGCTGCGGGTCAGCGCCGAGGGTCAGGAAGGCCTGACCAGCTTCTTCGAGAAGCGCCGCCCCGCCTGGGCCGACGACAACACGAATTCCCCGGAGCGCCGCTCATGAGCCAGACCAACGATTCCCGCACCACGCCCTTCGACACCCTGCTGGTCGCCAACCGCGGCGAGATCGCCTGCCGCGTGATGCGCACCGCCCGTGCCATGGGCCTGCGCACCGTAGCGGTGTACTCCGATGCCGACGCGAATGCCCGCCACGTGCGCGAAGCCGATGAGGCCGTGCGCCTGGGCCCGGCCGCCGCCCGCGAGAGCTACCTGAAGGTGGAAGCGGTGGTGGAAGCCGCCAAGCGCACCGGCGCCGGCGCCATTCACCCCGGCTACGGCTTCCTCTCCGAGAACGGGGCCTTCGTTCAAGCGCTGGACGCCGCCGGTATCACCTTCGTCGGTCCGCCCGCCTCGGCGATTGCCGCCATGGGCGACAAGTCCGCCGCCAAGGCGCGCATGGCCAACGCCGGCGTGCCGCTGGTGCCGGGCTACCACGGCGACGACCAGGACGATGCCCTGCTCAAATCCGAAGCCGACAAGATCGGCTACCCGGTGCTGCTCAAGGCCAGCGCCGGCGGTGGCGGCAAGGGCATGCGCGTGGTGGAAAGCGGTGAGCAGTTTCAGGCCGCACTGGACGGCTGCCGCCGTGAATCCCAGGCCGCCTTCGGCGACACCCGCATGCTGATCGAGAAATACCTGACCCAGCCGCGTCATGTCGAAGTACAGGTGTTCTGCGATTCTCACGGCAATGGCGTCTACTTGTTCGAGCGCGATTGCTCCGTGCAGCGCCGTCACCAGAAGGTGCTCGAGGAAGCCCCCGCCCCCGGCATGACCGCCGAGCTGCGCCGCGAGATGGGCGAAGCCGCCGTACGCGCCGCCAAGGAGATCGGCTACGTCGGCGCCGGTACCGTCGAGTTCCTGCTCGATAAGGACGGTTCGTTCTACTTCATGGAGATGAACACCCGCCTGCAGGTGGAGCACCCCGTCACCGAGATGATCACCGGCCAGGACCTAGTCGAGTGGCAGCTGCGCGTGGCCATGGGCGAAGCGCTGCCGCTGACGCAGGACGAGCTGACCATCACCGGCCACAGCTTCGAGGCGCGCCTCTACGCCGAAGACCCAGACCAGGATTTCCTGCCCGCCACCGGCAAGCTCGAGCGCTTCGTCATTGACCTCAAGGGCGCCGGCCTCGACCCGCGCCAGGTACGCCTGGACAGTGGCGTGGAAACCGGCGACGTCGTCTCCATGCACTACGACCCGATGCTCGCCAAGCTGATCGTCCACGGCGACGACCGCGATCAGGCCCTCTCCACCCTCAACCGGGCGTTGGCAGCTCTCGACGTGCAGGGCGTTGTGACCAACCGCGCCTTCCTGCAGCGGCTGGCCACCCACCCCGCGTTCAAGGCGTGCGATCTCGATACCCGCTTCATCGAGAAGAACGAAGCCACCCTCTTCGCGCCCAAGCAGTACAGCATCGAAGAGTACGCCGGCGCCGCGCTGATCGGCCTCAACCAGCTCGCTCGCGAGTGCGAGAGCGACTCCCCGTGGGACCGCCACGACGGCTTTCGCCTCAACGCACCGCATACCATCCGCATCTCCCTATGCGACCCCGCTAACGTGCAGGACGAAGAGAGCGTGGTCGTGGTGGAAGGCACCCGGGCCAGCGGCGCGGACCCGTGGGACCTGACCATTGGCGGCGAGACCCTCACCGCGCGCCTGGAGCACCTGGAAGGCGACGCAGTTGCCGTTACCCTCAACGGCCACCGCCGCCGCCTGCAGGCCCGCCGCGACGGTAACGTCGTCGTCATGGTCGACCCGCGTGGCGAAACCCGCCTGTTCTGGCGCCGTATCGACGCCATCGATCACGGCCACCACGAAGCCGAATCGACTCTCACCGCGCCGATGCACGGCACCGTGGTCGCCCTGCTGGTGGAAGCCGGTCAGAAAGTGGAGAAAGGCATGCCGCTGATGGTCATGGAAGCCATGAAGATGGAACACACCATGACCGCCCCCGCCGACGGCCACGTGGAAAGCTTCCACTTCAACGCCGGCGATACGGTGGGACAAGGCGACGTGCTGCTGGAATTCGCTCCCGTCGAGTAGACTGGAACCGAAGCTGAGAACGCCAAAGTAAGCGGCGCCGGGAGCTGTCGTGAGCGAAGCTCATTTTTCAGGGATGAAAAATGGAGCGCCCAGGGATGGGTTCACAGCGATCTTCGCGAGAGACAGCTGCCGGGGTAGCCGCGGACGAAGCCACTGATTGCGTGCCGTGAACAGGAAGGAGTTTACAAATGGCATTTCCCAAGCGCGTGCGCCTGGTCGAGGTCGGCCCCCGCGATGGGCTGCAGAACGAGCCCAATCCGATCGACACGGCCACCAAGCTGGAACTCATCGATCGCCTGGGTGCCGCCGGGCTCAAATACATCGAAGCCGCCAGCTTCGTCTCGCCCAAGTGGGTACCGCAGATGGCCGACCATCGTGAAGTGATGACCGGTCTCACGCGTCGCCAAGGCGTGACCTACGCCGCCCTCACCCCCAACCTCAAGGGGCTGGAAGCGGCGTTGGAGTGCGGCGTGGAAGAAGTGGCGGTATTCGGTGCCGCCAGTGAAGCCTTCTCACAGAAGAACATCAACTGCTCCGTCGCGGAATCCCTGGAGCGCTTCGCCCCCGTGCTGGAGCGAGCCAGAGAGGCCAACGTGCGCGTGCGCGGCTACGTCTCCTGCGTGCTCGGCTGCCCCTACGAAGGCGAGATCGCCCCGGCCAAAGTGGCCGAAGTGAGCAAGGCACTGTTCGATATGGGCTGCTACGAAGTCTCACTGGGCGACACCATCGGCGTAGGCACCCCGCTCGCCGCCAAGCGCATGATCGAAGCCGTGAGCCGCGACATCCCCATGGAAAAGCTCGCCGCCCACTTCCACGACACCTACGGCCAAGCGCTGGCCAACCTCTACGCCGTGCTGGAAGAAGGCATCAGCGTGGTGGACAGCTCCGTCGCCGGCCTCGGCGGCTGCCCCTACGCCAAGGGCGCCTCCGGCAACGTGGCCAGTGAAGACGTCGTCTACCTGCTCAACGGCCTGGGTATCGAAACCGGCATCGACCTCAACAAGCTCGCCGAAACCGGCACCTGGATCACCCAGACCATCGGCCGGCCGAATCGCTCGAAGGTGGGCGTGGCGCTGGCGGCGAAGTGATTAGGCGATAGAAACGGAAAGCCCCTGAGCCAAGTGGTTGGCTCAGGGGCTTTGTGTTTGGCGAATAGCCTTACTATACGATGCAGTTGTTATTCTAATACATAAACATGGCCATCTATACTGCCAAAATAAACACGCCCAGCAACTACAGCTGGGGCGGATGCTATACCTGCACCCGTTTCGTACCGCCACTGCATTTCACCGGTATGGCGATCAACTGCATATAGATAGTGGTCGTGACTACCAAAATAAACTATATCTCCAGCTATGGCAGCCCCCCCTCTCACGAAGCCCTCTGTTTCAAATCGCCAAAGCAACTCTCCATTCTTAACATTTATGGCATTCATGTTGCCATGTGCCCCTGCATGCCCCCCCCCATCATCGCCAAAAAATGCGACATTTTCAGCCAAACTGACCGATGACATACTCGAATAATCAATGGGAAACTCAGACACCAGCTCTCCGTTAATTTTATTTATTTTGGAAAGCACACTACTTTCCTCACCACTTATCAGAGCATAAATATACTCACCCCCTATAGCCGGGGTGCTAAAATGCCACTGCCTATCAGTGGGCGGAGTAAAACTCCATTGTAGCTCTCCACTCTCAGGTGAAAGAGCATAAATTGTCTGTGAAACATCTTGAAAGTACAGGACGCCATTAGAAATAAGAGGCTGCCTATCGCCACCTGAAATAGGGTGCCGCCAGATCTCCTTTCCATCCGCCAAATCTAAAGAAAAGATAAAATTAGACATGGATGCCAGAAAAACCATGTCATTATATATGGTTGGGGAGTCCATTCCCGAGCGATCATTGGTCTCAAACTTCCAGCGTTCCTCTCCTGATTTTCGGTCGATTGCAATCAAGTAGCTTCCATCGCCTTCTTCCGAGAATAGCCGCCCTACGAGTAGCACATCTTCGTCAATTGCAATCTGAAAACTTGGCTGCCCCCCTAGACTCCTCTCCCACAACAAAGTACCGTCACTCTGATTGAGGGCATACACTCCGCCGTCAATATCAACAAAATATACTATGCCACTGTAAACCAACGGTGTGCTAAACACAGCAGCACCTGCATCAAACGTCCATGCCAGTACCGGATCACTTTTCGGACCTTCAGCCTCGTAAACACCGTTCCTTTCTAGATTAGCTTGGAACATTATAAAGTCGGCCTGCAAAGCTGGCGCCGCCGTCATTAATATAAAATATGACAGAAAATTTATAACCATAATCTTACTTTGCGACACCTTGTTTTCAATAGCCATGTAACATCCTTGCTCCAACAACTTAATTTATAAATCACCTACGCCCACGAGGCACTTCCAAATCTCCAACGGAAGGATCAAGGCAACGCTGAAAAATTTCATTCAGCTGGTCATCCACACCAGCACGTCGGGTGACATCCTCCCGGGCTATTTCCAACAACCTTTCTTGATAACCTCTTTCAGCTCGATCCAAACACGCATTATAACCACCTTCGGCAACATCTGCAGGCGAGCCATAAATTAGTTGGTTACGTTTTTTCTGGCCGCAGCCATCGACACGGCTACTTCTTGCTTCGTCAGCCATTTCAATGTGCTGCTCCACGATAGCGGGGAGCTGAGATACGCTACTTGCTGCTGCGAGATATTGCGCCGCACACCAAGCTTCACCCCTTATTTTTTCTGCTCCTACCAACAAGCGGATTTGGCCAGACAACCCCAGCGGATCCACCATCCCGGTCGGGTTGCTGACGTAGCCATACAGGTTGGTGCCGCCGTTCAGGCCAATCGGGTCCTGGTTGATATAGCGGCCCTGCTGCGGGTCGTAGTAGCGGTGGCGATTGTAGTAGAGACCACTCTCTTCATCGTACCACTGGCCCTGGAAGCGGATGGGCTGGGCGGTACGGCCTTGCTCGTTGGTCACTGCCGCCCAGTCGTCGGGTTGCGCCTGCCACAGGGTATCGCCTCTCGGTGTGACGAGCTGCATGGGTGTGCCCAAGGCATCGGTGACGTAGGCGCTGATCTGCTTGGCTGCGCCATCACCGCGCTGGTCGATTCGGAGCATCGGCACGAAGCTGCCCGGTTCGTAGACCACGGTGGTGCGTTGGTTTTCTTTCGCTTCGTGCACGAGCCGGTCGCCGTCCCAGCCGTAGTGGGTGGTGGCGGTGGTGCCGTTGGCGTGATGTACGGTCTTGCTGATACGCCGCCCCAGGGCGTCGTAGTGGTAGCTGGCTTCTTCGGTCGCTCCCTGGGCGCTGGTGCGGGTCAACCGTACCAGGCGGTTGGCGCCGTCGTAGCCGAGGCTGAGCCGCTCGCCGTTGGAAGTCTCGCGCTCGATCAGGTTGCCGGCGCCATCGTGACGGTAGCGGGCACCGTCGAGCTGGGTCAGGCGGTTGTCGGGCTGGGCGCTGGCTTGGCCTTCGAGGCGGTTGCCGGCGGCATCCACCGGGTAGCGGTGGGCGCGGTCGCCGTGCTGACTGGCGATAAGACGACCCGCTGCGTCGTAGGTGTAGGCGATGATCGGGCTGCCACTGCCTTGCCCGGGGCTGCGGAAGCTGAGCCGGCCGAGGGCGTCGTAGCGGTAATGCTGTTCGCCTTTGGCGCTGCCGGGACCACGCAGGTTCAGATGGTCGAGTTGGCCAAGTGCCGTGTAGCCACGCTCGAGGATCAGCGGTTGGGGCTGATCGGCGCTGCTCATGCGGCGCTGGGTTTCACGGTGCAGGGCGTCGGGTTCGAGGGCGAGTTCGAGGCCCAGGCCAGGGGCGCTGAGGCCGTGCAGGTGGCCGCTGCCGTAGGTGTGCCAGGCGAGCTCGGGCAGATCGCCATAGCGGCTGGCCTGGGACGCGCCGTTGGCGGTCAGTCGTTGCTGATGCTGCCATTGCCACGCGGCTGTGTCGCCATCGGCAAGATGCCGCTGCCGCTCCCCGATGGGACGACCGGCAGTGTCATAAGTGAAGGTGACCTCGCCCTCAGGATTGACGACACCGCTGAGCTGGCCGTCAGCGCGCCACTGATAGCGCTCGGTGCTGACCGGGGCCGAATCGGTTGCAGGCAAATGACGAGCGATCAGGCGACCGTTGGCATCGAACTCATAATGAACCGCGAGCGGCTGCCCATCGGGGCCGAGCCGGTTGGCTTCAGTTCGCGCCGTCAGCTGGCCTGCGGCGTCGTAGGCGTAGTGCTGCTCGCGACCGTCCGGGCCGGTCTCGCTGGCGAGGCGGTCCATCTCGTCATACTCGAAGCGGTAGCCGGCGCCGTTGGCTAGGGTCAGTTCACTGAGTCGGCCAGCTTCGTCGTAGGCGTAATGTTCGCGGCCACCGTCGGCGTCGATACGCAGCACGGGGCGACCGTGGGCATCGAAGTGGAACTGTTGGCGGTAGCCTTGCGGGCCTTCCTGCTCGACTAGCCTACCCTGTAGGTCGTAGTGGTGCTGCCAGCGGCTACCGTCAGGCAGCTGAGTAGCGACACGTCGGCCCATTTCGTCGTGAGTGGTGCGGGTGGTTTCACCCAGCGCGTTGGTCACGGCAAACAGATGGCCACGGCTGTCGTAGTCGTAGCGCGTGCACTGATCGGAGCAGTCGGTCTCGACAGCGAGCTGGCCAAGGGCGTTCCACTCGAGCCGGCGAGTGCTGCCGCCGGCATCGGTCACGGCGGTGGGCCGGTCAGGAAGGCCTTCATCCTCGAAGGCGAACGCAGTGGTGCCCTCGAGGCCAGTGACACGAATGAGGTTGCCGCGGGCATCGCGCTCGAACTGCCAGAGCAGGTTTTCCGGGCCGGTCACGGCAATGGGCTGACCCAAGGCGTCCCTGGTAATGGCCCAGCGGTTGCCGTCGGGGCCTGTCTGGGCGACGACTTGCCCTGATTCGTCGCGCTCCAGTGTGGTTTCGCGGCCGAGCGGGTCGATGGTGGCGATGCGCTGCCCGGCCTCATCGTAGCGGTATTGAATGACCGAGCCATCGGCACGGGTGTGAGCCGTCCAGCGCTGGCCGGGGCCAGTGCCGCTGAAGTGGTAGCGCTCCTCCCGGCCGAGGCTGTCGGTCACCAGGGTGTGGTCCGAATGGTAGGCGTAGGTACGCGTCAGCCCGCCGCTCTCCTCCTGCGCGATGACCCGGCCTTCCGGTGTGTATCGATCCCAGGAGTAGCGGGCTTCGATACCACCGGGCACGCGGTGGGCCGTCAGCATATGATCCTGCCATTCGAACTCGCGCACGACCTCGCCATGACGCAGCTGCACGCTGATCAGATCGCCTTCAGGGCTGTAGGCATAGCTCACGAGCCATTCGTCCTGCGTACTGCCGGTGGCGTCCCGCACCAGGCGCACGCCGGCCAGGCGCTGCCCGCTGTCTTGTTCACTGGCCGAAAGCAGCGCTTCGTACTCAAAGCTATAGTGGTGCCCCGCGCTGTCCTCGACCTGTACGAGCAGCTCGGCTTCCCAGCGGTAGGTGGTGGCGTAGCCGTTACGGTCCCGCTCCTGGGCAAGGCGCCAGGTGGACGATGCCTCCTGCGTCGGTGCGAAGACGTAGTAGAGGCCACCGGCATCGGTCAGCACGATGGTCTGCGGGTCGTGGCGCAGGGCTTCAGGCAGGGCCTGCCAGCGGACGCTTTCGCCATCCTTGCCCGCTTCCAGCTCGGCCGACTCGCCACCACGCCGCAGCCAAAGCTGCTCGGTGGGCGAGTAGCGTGTCTGCCCCGATGCCAGCGGGCCGAAAGTGATGTCACGGCCCTGGGCATCGTGAATCACACAGGCATCGTCGCGCAGGGTGAGCGAGAGACCGTCGCCAGGTACCGACCACCCCTGCCCCAGCACGCCGATACGGGCATTGGCGGAAAGGTAGCCGCGTGAGAACACGAAGGGTCGCGGTGCCGGCAAGGCGAAGTCGGTCTCCGCAGGCAGCAGCTTGGCGCCCAGCAGCGGATTGACCGGGCTACCCACGGCAGGCGCACAGGCACTGCAGCGGTTGGCCAAGCCTTCCAGCATGGCGGGATTACCAAGATTCAGCAGGTTGCCTAGCTGTGAAAACAGCCCGGCCCCGACCGATTTGAGCGTCACATCTTCGCTTGCTTCCGGTGTGGCGGCACCCGGCAGCAGCGCAGCCGCCGCCCCCTGCCCGCTCCCCGAGCCGGGGCTGCCACCGGAGTTGATCTTGACCTGGGCGCCGACGATGGTGATGCCGCTGGGGTCGAGCTTGATGAAGCTGCCGCCGGCCTTGAGGGTGATCTCGGCGCCGGCGTCGATCACGGTCTTGCTGCCGGCCTTGTGATGTATCTCCTGGCCGGCTTCGACGAGC